>JACXUD010000012.1 GCA_014764025.1 Campylobacterota bacterium
AGATATTCTCTATCTCGCATCAGCCTCAGCTGACATCCATGGGCGATCAACACTTTTTGATCCATAAGGTCGATGGCGTTTCACATGCCAAAAAGCTAAACGACGATGAACGCATCGAAGAGATCGCACGCATTATCAGCGGTGAGAATATCACCAAAGAGGCGAAGCAGTTCGCCAAAGAGCTTTTAGAGAGCAGCCGATGTGTTTTGTGATCGCACTTCTTGCGACGGTGTTTGCTTATAACTTTTATGAGAACCAAAATATAGGCATGGCGATGGGCAGCGGTCTTACGGCACTCATCTTTGCAGTGCTGATGATACGCAATATCTATTATGCAAAAACAAAGAGAAAAGGAGGGCGATGATGCTTATAGATACCCATATTCACCTAGACGATGAGCGCTACAGAGAGGATCTTGATGAGATGCTAGAGCGTGCTAAAGAGGGCGGTGTCAAGCGTTTCATTATCCCGGGAGCCGATCCAAAGACTCTGGCCAGGGCCGTTGAGATAGCACAACAATATGAGCACGTATATTTTAGTGTCGGCGTACATCCTTATGATATGGATGCATTTTCACATGCCGATTTTGAAGCCTATATCACCCATCCAAAGTGTGTTGCGGTAGGCGAATGCGGGCTTGACTACTACCGTCTTGAGGGGAGCGAAGAGGAGAAAGAGGCGGAAAAAGCGCGCCAAAAAGAGCTCTTTAGACGTCAGATCGAAATAGCAAAAGAGTATAAAAAGCCGCTTATAGTCCATATTCGCGATGCCTCAAGAGACTCTAAAGAGATACTCATAGATTCACATGCCAAAGAGGTGGGCGGCGTGCTGCACTGTTATAATGCCGACGAGGAGCTTTTGGCCCTTAGTAACCATAATTTCTATTTCGGCATCGGCGGCGTCGTCACCTTTAAGAATGCCAAAAAACTTGTGAACGTGCTCCCAAAGATACCCGCAGAGAGGTTGGTCGTCGAGACGGACGGTCCCTACTTGACGCCCGAGCCCTTTCGAGGAAAGCGAAACGAGCCGCTTTACACGACCTATGTCGTAGAGAAAATGAGTGAAATTCTTGAAACAAGTGTCGAAAAACTTCACGAAGTGACGACGAATAACGCCCTGAGGCTCTTTCATATTTCTTAGTATAAAATCTTCATTTTACAATTTCGACCTTATTTAGATAAAATATCGCTTTTCAATATATAAGGTCGTGAATGCTTATAAAGTTTTTTCTCTCTATCTCTATTCTCTTTCTCTTCTCACATGCCAATTTGACCTATGTCTCAAATCATGCAAAAGAGATCGATGTATTGGAGTCATTCGACATCGATGC
The DNA here is from genome assembly GCA_014764025.1 of Campylobacterota bacterium. GTDB lineage: Bacteria > Campylobacterota > Campylobacteria > Campylobacterales > Sulfurimonadaceae > JACXUD01. The sequence goes on from JACXUD010000012.1 coordinate 1,331, forward strand.
CTCTTTTTTATATGATCCGATTATGAATCAGATGCGTGCAAAACTAAGCGGAGAGTTCAAAAACAGGCACTTCTTCCAAGCGATGGATGATGCCTATCTCTTTATTCCCGAGGTCAAGAAGATCTTGGCGGACTACGGGATCCCGGCCGAGTTCCTCTTTTTAGCGATGGCCGAATCGAACTTCTCTAACCGCGCCTACTCAAAAAAACGAGCGGCGGGTCTGTGGCAGTTCATGCCGCAAACAGCACTTCTGAGCGGACTCAAGATAGATGAGTACGTTGACGAACGCCGCGATCTCGTCAAATCGACAGAAGCGGCCGCCAAGTATCTCTCATCTCTCTACAAGATGTTTGGAAAATGGTATCTTGCAGCCATCGCCTATAACTGCGGCGGCGGCCGTTTGAGCTCTGCGATAAAAAAAGCCAAGAGCGACGATTTAGCCGTTTTGGCAGATGAAGAGAGAAAATTTATACCTAAAGAGAGCCGCTACTATATCCGTAAGATCGTTGCTCTAGCACTTATGGGCAATGATGAGACGATTCTGCTTCGAAGCGAATATGAACATCTGCTCAATCGTGCCAATGCCTACTCTGTTTCAAAGGTGCATCTTCCAAGAGGTGAGTCGCTCAATCGTGTAGCCAAGCTTATCGGTGTCCCGGCAATAGAGCTCAAAAAACTCAACCGTCATCTAAAGTATGACTTTTTGCCTCCCTATAAAGAGGGGTATGAGATCTATATTCCCTATATTAAACTGAGTGAATTCAAGCAAAAATACAAAGAGAGCAATATTCAAAGTATCTACATGGTTCACGTCGTTTCAAAGGGAGATAACCTCTACTATTTAGGTAAAAAGTATAATGTCAGCTACAAAGTCATTAAAGATTTCAATAATCTCAAGACATCCCATTTGCGCTTAAATCAAAAGCTGATCATTCCCATAGAAGGAAATAGACAGGTAAAAAGAGTTGAGAGTAAGAACTACTATATGGTCAAGGCCGGCGATACGTTAGAATCTATCTCTAAACTCTATAAGATAAGCATTCAAAATATCAAGCTCCAAAACGGCATGCGTACAAGTGCCATCAAAGAAGGGGACAGGTTAAAAATATATGAATAAAAAGGCTTTTGTTTTATCGATAATCGCGATTTTGTTTATAAGCGGATGTAGTACAAAAGGCCCAAAAGCCTATATCAATACCGATCTCATAACTACCCCTCCGACATATTCGGATGAGCCGATGCCTCCGAGATATAAAGAGCTAAAGATGCGTCCCTACGTCGTTCGCGGCGTTCGTTACTGTCCGACCTTTGTCAATGTGGGTGATCAGTTCAAAGGAGTCGCAAGCTGGTACGGGCCTGATTTTCACGGGAAAAAGACCTGTAACGGAGAGACCTATGACATGCATGAGCTTACTGCGGCGCACAAAACGCTCCCGATGCACACGATAGTGAGAGTAACAAGCCTAAACAGCGGCAAAAGCGTGGTTGTGCGGATAAATGACAGAGGCCCTTTTGTCGATGATAGAATTATCGACCTCTCTAAAGCGGCTGCGTCACAGATCGATATGATCGGTACGGGGACGGCACCGGTAACGTTAGAGATTCTCGGTACACATAAAGAAGAGGTCGGCGATGAGACACAAAATGCAGTGAGTGTTGCGGCGGTCGATAACGCCCAATCGACTTTTGCCTTGCAGATCGGTTCTTTTAGCAACATCAACGGAGCGCTGTTAACACAACAGAAGTATGATAATAAAGATGGATATAAGACGATCATTAAAGATGTAGAGGGTGAAAAAGGGCGTATATTCAAGGTTCTTCTTGTCGGCTTCAAGAGTGAACAAGAGGCCCGCGACTACAAATCATACGGGCATTTTGAAAAGGCATTCATCGTAAGGGAGGATTAATCATGGTAACAAAAAGCAGAGTAACGAAAGAGACGGATATTACAGTTTCACTTGAGCCATACGGCAGCGGCAAGAGCAGTATCGCGACGGGAGTAGGATTTTTGGATCATATGTTGGAGAGTTTTGCGAAGCACTCTTTAATGGATATAACTATCACATGCCAGGGCGATACGCATATCGATGATCACCATAGCGTCGAGGACGTTGGCATCGTTCTAGGCTCTTTGATCGCGGATGCCATCTATCCGCTCAGCGGTGTAGAGCGTTTTGGAAACGCAAAGATCGTTATGGATGAAGCGTGCGTGAGTTGCGATCTTGACCTGAGCAACAGACCTTACCTTGTTTACGAGCTTGACGTCGATGGCAAAATAGGTAGTTTTGACGTAGAGCTTGCCGAGGAGTTCTTTCGAGCCATCATCTTTAACGCAAGAGTAAGTGCACACATCATTCAAGAGCGCGGAAAGAATAGACACCATATCGTTGAAGCGGCATTTAAATCGCTTGCGGTGGCGCTTCGCCGAGCCTTGACGAAAAATGAACGCATCGGCATTCCAAGCACGAAAGATGTTTTATGATCAAACTGATTATTCTTGATGTTGACGGATGTCTGAGCGAAGGCAAGATAACCTATACCAACGAGGGTGTAGAGATCAAAAACTTTAACGTCAAAGACGGTTTCGCCATTGAAGGGTGGCAGCGCTTAGGCAATAAAGTAGCCATCATCACGGGGCGAAATTCAAAAATAGTAGAGAACCGTGCCAAAGAGCTCAAGATCGAGCACTACTATCAAGGCGTCAAAGATAAAAAGGCTGTTTTGGACAACCTGCTTTTGGAGCTGGGAATCACACTAGAGAGCGTAGCTGCTATCGGTGACGATCTCAACGACTATCGTCTTTTAAAGAGCGTCAAGCGTAGTTTTACGCCTGCAAACGGCGTTGCACTCATACAAGAGGCGGTTGATACGGTATTATCCAAAGATGGCGGCGAGGGAGCCGTACGTGAGATGATAGAGATACTCATGCAAGAGAATGGTCAATATGATCAATTCTTAAATGCCTGGTTATGAATATAAATCTCTTTTTTATCCTTATTTTTATCGGGCTTGGGAGCATATTTCTCTTTTTCAAGCCCCTTGAGGTAAAACAAGAGAGTTTTGAAGATGTACCGCTCTTTGAGCTAAGCCATTTTACCCTTTATGAACTCAACAGAGAGAAATTAAGTACCGTCATGCACGGTGACAAAGCGATACGGTTTGACAACCGATACCGTGTGGACGGCATCAATTATACGGATAACTCCGAATATTACGTTGCGAATATGCGTTCGAATCTAGGCATCTATAAAGATGATATCGTCGATCTTAAAGGAGATGTCACCTACACGCGTGAAGACGGCCTTACTTTTGAGACACAGCATGCGACATACGACAAGATCAAGGGCATCGCCTCTACAAACGTCCGATTTTTGGCCTACAGAGGAAGCGACAGGGTCGAAGGTGCAGGGTTGCTCTATGAAAACAAAGAGAACAAGGCAAGGGCTAAAGGCGTGAGTGCCGTATATAATTTAATAACTGAGGAGCAGTAATCTATGAGATTTTTCATACTTTTTTTCTTTTTCATCTTCGGTTTGATTGAAGCGCAGGAGCTGAAGATCAAAGCGGATATGTTCGATGCGGATGAGAAGAGCGGGGTCTCTATCTTTAGCGGCAACGTAAATATCATGAAGGGCGATGATGAGCTGAATGCATCAAAAGTGACCGTCTTTATCAATACGGAGCGCCAACCGACCAAATATATAGCCGAAGGGGATGTCTCTTTCTCTATTTCGACCAAAAAAGGGGCGATCTATAAAGGGGTGGCACAAAAGGTGATCTTCGCACCGCTCAGTAAAGAGTACTATTTCTATAAAAACGTGCATCTTCGACAGATCGATGAGACAAAAGAGATCATAGGGGATGAGGTCGTTTTAAAGACTCTTGACGGCAAAGCACATGCAAAAGGTGCAAAGAGCGAACCGGTCATGATGATATTTAAGATGCCCAAAGATCAGGAGTAGAGATGGTAGAGATCGTAGATGCAAAATTTTTGACTTCGGCTCCAAACGTAGCGCGAGCACCTGAGTCTATATCCCAAGACGAGGTCGCATTCATGGCGCGCTCGAACGTAGGAAAAAGCTCGCTTTTGAATGCCTTGGCCAACCATAAAGGACTCGCGAAGGTCTCGGCAACACCCGGTAAAACAAGACTTATCAACTACTTCGAGATGACATTTTTGGATCGTGAAACAGGCCAAAAATCTTTTGCAAAATTTGTGGATCTACCGGGGTTTGGGTATGCTAAAGTCTCTAAATCGATCAAAGAGGATTGGGAGCAGAGTCTAACAGAGTATATTCTAAAGCGCTCACAGATAAAAGTGTATGTTCATCTTATCGATGCTCGTCATCCGCATCTTGAGATCGATAACTCCGTTCGTGACTTTTTAAGAGAGAGTGCGCATCCAAATCAAAAAGTTTTAGAGATCTTTACAAAGATAGACAAGTTGAATCAAAAAGAGCAGAGTGCGCTCAGACGCGAATTTCCAAACGCGATCATGGTCTCTAGCTCAAAGAAGAAGGGAATTAATACCCTTATAGAGAAGATATATGCGATTTTAAACGAGGATAGAGATGCAGATAACCTATAGAAAAGCGACTTTGGCCGATGTGGTCAAGATGCAAGAGCTTGTGCGCGTCGAGGTTGAGAACGGAATCATTCTGGCACGCAGCAACGACGAGATATCGACCAATATCCGTTCATATATTTTGGCATGTGAAGGGGATGAGATCATCGGTTTTTGCGCGCTTCATATCCATACGGCGACGCTGGCGGAGATTCGCTCTTTGATCGTCAAAGATATACTTCGCGGAAAGAAGATCGGTGAAAACCTGGTCAATAAAGCTCTTGAAGAGGCAGCTATTCTAGGCATAAAAGAGGTTCTTTCACTCACCTATAAACAGTCATTCTTCGAGAGACTCGGATTTCACGTCATTCCAAAAGAGTCTCTTCCGGAGCACAAAATATGGGCCGACTGCATCAAATGCAAACACTTTCCGGTATGCAACGAAGTTTCGCTTATCAAACAGCTCTAAAACAGCTCGTTTTTTTTGCTCTTTTTGTACTCTACTTGAGTCTAAGCAGCATCTACCCTCTGCTGCCGCCGCTATTTGCAATCTTATTCGTGCTTTATATGTATGCACTCAAAAAAAAAGAGGGCTTCCTCTTTTTGCTCATCATCTCCGCACTTCTGCTCTATGAGGCGGAGAAGGGCTATATGCTCTTTAGTGCGCTTATATTTTTTGTTCTTCTTGAGCGTTTCGTCGTTCCTAAACTCAAACAAAATTTTAACTGTAAAAGCTGTATCACCTTCATTATAGTCGTTATCTGTTACATAGGTTTTTATCTCTATTTGATGCTTATAGCCAATATCTTCATCCTGCCTAAGCCCGATATCTCCCTCTACTACGCGATCTATTACATTATGATCGAATTTTTGCTAGTGAGTCTTCTATGAAAGTCAAAATAATTCTCTTTATTTTCATATCGATGTGGCTTGCGCTGGTAGTGCGGGTCTTTTCGCTTGCGGTATCTTCGAACAACTACTATGAGAAACTCTCGCTCGAGAACAGCATCAAGATAGAGCAGATAGCCCCTGTTCGGGGTGAAATAGTCGATGTAAAAGAGCGTCCCATCGCCATCAACAAGCTCGGTTTTAAGATCAAGCTCAAACCGCATCTGCTCTCTAAATCCTCCCAAGGCGCTTTTGAAGAGGAGATCGATTTTTTAATGCACCATCTGCCCAAACTCGATCGCCAAAAACTCATCACTAGATACAAAAAGAGCGACTCCTACTATAACCACAACTACATCGAGGTTGTCGATTTTATCTCATACGACGAGATCCTTCCTATATATTCGATTTTGAATATAAGAGAGAACCTTAAGATCGAACCTTCACCGATGCGCTACTATCCGTACGGAAGCGTTGCGGCGCACGTAATCGGTTACGTTGCCAAGGCAAATAGTCGCGATATTGAGGATGACTCTCTTTTAGAATTGATCGGTTATGCAGGAAAGACGGGAGTCGAAAAGTACTATAACAGCTTTTTGCAGGGTGAAGCGGGTGAACGAAAGATCAAAGTCAATGCCAACAACCAAGAGATAGAAGAGCTCTCCTATAGCGACGCAAAAGAGGATAGACGCCTCAAGCTGACCATAGATATCGAGCTTCAAAAACTCATCTCTGAACTTTTCGTTCATAAGGCCGGAGCCGTGGTCGTTATGGATATCAACGGCTCTGTTTTAGCGCTTGGAAGCTATCCGGAATATGATCTTAATCAGTTCGTTTCGGGCATTTCACAAGCGGAGTGGAACCGCATCTCTACAAGTCTTGATCGACCTTTTAGAAACAAGGTCGTTAATGACGTCTATCCTCCCGGTTCGACCATTAAAACAGGACTGGGGCTGCTCTATATTACAACGGATATCGATAAGCATACAAAGGTTAATTGCGAATCCGCCATGCCTCTTGGCAACAGGGTCTTTCGATGCTGGAAAAAAGATGGACACGGCTATACCGACATCAAAAAAGCGATCCGTGAAAGCTGTGACGACTACTTCTACAAAGGAAGTCTCAGGGTCGGCATCGACAAGATGAGCGAAGGGTTAAAGCGCTACGGACTTGGCGAGAAAACGGGGATAGACCTGCCCAACGAATACATAGGGACCGTTCCATCTCGCAGCTGGAAGATGCAGAAGTACCGCCAGCCGTGGTATATAGGCGAGACCGTGAACACCTCGATAGGTCAAGGAGATTTTTTAACAACGCCTCTGCAGATCGCCAATTTCACGGCACTCATGGCAACTGGCAGGCTCCCAACGCCGCATGTCGCAGATATGCTTCAGGATGAGCCTTATAGACCTGCGGCTAAAGAGGTTTTTAACGAACATGAGCTCCAAGAGCTACCGCTTATTCAAAGAGCAATGTATGAGGTCTGCAACGAGCCAAGCGGTACTGCCATGCAGTATGTACGCTCTTCTAAAATCCAGATGGCCGGCAAAACGGGTACGGCTCAAGTCGTCGCTATCATGCAAGATATCGAAAAGCGAAAACTTGAGCACGAGATGGAGTATTATAAGAGAAGCCATGCGTGGTTTACAACCTACGGTCCATATAAAAATCCGCAGTATATCGTTTCGGTCATGGTAGAACATGGAGGGCACGGCGGAGCCGCTGCAGGCGGAATAGTCTCCGAGATATACAACAAGCTTTACGAACTTGGATATATTACGAAAGCGAAATAGTCAAAGCAGCAGAAGCACTCTCTATTTATACGTGAGATTACAATTGATTTTGTAAAGGGCACCTCTAAAAAGAGAGCGAGAATGATCAGCAAAAAGATCCCTCCGGCTCTGTTGTATAATCTATTTGCCAAAATAAAGAGTAGAGTGATGGATGCCGCGACCATGATAAGCAGGTCAAAGAGTGAGGCGCTTATATCGACATTAAGAGGTGCGACAAGCGCAGCGGAGCCAAGAACCATGGAGAAATTGGCCACGTTTGAGCCGATAATGTTACCGATACTCATCTCCGTATTCCCTTTTTTTGCCGCTACGACCGAGACTACCAGTTCGGGAAGCGATGTTCCAAACGAGATCAGTAAAATACCTATTAACCATTCGCTCACCCCAAGCGTCCTTGCGATGTTTGAACCACTCTCAACCACAAAATGAGCGCCTCCGATAGTGAGGATAAAACCGGCAAGCAAAAGAGGAGCGGCTCTGAACCAATTGAACTTCTCTTGTTCAAGCTCATCGTCTATCTCGATCTCGTTTTGGGAATCGTTAAAGAGAAAAAAGAGGTACGCTCCCATCAAAAGTAGATAGAGAAGGGCATCGAAACGGCCGATAAGACCATCGTATATCATAATGAAAAAGAGTATAACGGGAACAACGACCCATGCACTATCAAACAAGAAGAGGTCTCGTTTGGGCTGCATCTTTTTGGAGAGCAAAAAGACGACCCCTAGTATGAGCGTGATATTGAAAATAACGCTTCCGACGACGTTTGCGACCGCCATTTCATTTCTTTGCGAATAAGAGGCAGCCATAGAAGCGGCCATCTCCGGCAGCGACGTTCCAAAGGCCACAAGCGTAGCACCTATGACGTAGTGAGAGATATTGAAATGGAGCGCTATGTGTTCTGACTCCTTAATGATAAAGCCGGCACCGTAGATAAGAGCACTCATGGCAGCGACGAATATCAAGAGATCCACTCTTTATCCCTCGGTTCTGACGATCAGGCTTTGCGGAAGATTGAGTTTTTCAATAAGCTTTGCCTCCTCTAGGCGCATCTCACCCTTATCGACCTCGTGATCGAAGCCCAATAGATGAAGCAAGCCGTGAATAAAGAGGAGGGTAAACTCCTCCTCCTGCGTATGCCCGAACTCCTCGGCCTTGAGCGCAACGTAGTCACATGAGATCACGATGCTCCCAAGCGGCGTAAAGGGCATAGAGTCATATGGAAAGCTCAGCACGTCCGTAGGTTTATCGATATTTCGATGCGCTTTATTGATGGCTTGGATGGTCTCATTATCAACGATCAAAAGTTCAATATCTTGCTGTGTGTAGAGTGAGCAGATATGCTCAAGAGGTTCGATGGCTATTTTAAAGTCTGTTTGGTTGTCTAGGTCTATCATAAAGAGAATTATATCCTACAAGAGGAAAAAAACGGCATGTGATTCACATGCCAAAAAAGGCTTTTTTATGCGCTTACGTCGAGCTTTTGACCGATTCCTGTGGCTTGAGCCGCCACCTGAGCCGACTGCTGTTGTGAGCTCTCTAATACTTTCATAATCGCTTGCTCTTGCACGTTCATAGCTTTTTTCATAGCATCTATCTGAAGCGTACCCGCAGTTGTGTTGGTTGAAGATGAAACGTCCATTGTGCCACTCCTTTATTTATATGAAAACATTATACGCTTCGGCACATTTGAGAAAAATTAAAAAAAATTTTATGATAAAATCCCTTTTATGAAAACAAGAGAAGAGAAAAAAAAGGCCGTCTGCATTATGAGCGGCGGTATGGACTCCACGCTTGCGGCATATATGCTGCATCATGAAGGCTACGAGATCGTGGCGCTCCACTTTAACTATGCACAGCGAACCGAAGCCAAAGAGCTTGAGTGTTTTGAAAAGATTGCAGATAGACTTCAAGTCAAAGAGCGTTATGTACTCGATATGAGTTTTTTTAAACAGCTCGGAGCTTCGGCATTGACCGATATGACGCTGGAGGTTCCCACAAACGGAGTTGAGCCGGGTGTTCCCATCACCTATGTCCCGTTTAGAAACGGCATATTCTTAAGTATGGCGGCCGCCATAGCAGAGAAAGAGGGGGCTTGCGCTATCGCTATCGGCGTCGTGGAAGAGGACAGCAGCGGCTATCCGGATTGTCGTGAGCGTTTTATAGAGTCGATCCAGCAGAGCATCAACCTGGGTACGAAAGATGAGACGAATATAACGATTCACATGCCGCTTGTGCGCCTAAAAAAATCGCAGATCGTACAAAAGGCACTTGACCTAGGTGTACCGCTTGAGCTGACTTGGAGCTGCTACAAGAGCGAAGAGAGAGCCTGCGGGGTATGCGACAGCTGCCGACTACGCTTAAACGGATTTGCTATTGCCGGAGTAAAAGACCCGATATTGTATGCATAAGATACTCTACAAGGATCTTGAGATCTGGCATGTGAAGAAGAGGGGGATAAAGAACAGCTACATCTCGATAGATTCACATGCCAAGATAACCCTCAAAACAGCTTATGTCTCACAAAGCTACATCGATGAACTACTGAGCAAAAAAGAGCCGTGGCTTCGCAAGGCTCTCAAAAAAGTTGCACAAAGAGAGGTGCTGCATCTCAATTTAGAAGATGAGATTCTGCTCTTTGGCGAAGTATTTAGCATCGATTCGGAGATGGCCAAGCCTCTTGCTCAAATGCTTTGCAAAATCGAACCAAATACGATCGGTGTGCAAAAGGCCTATAATAAATTTTACTTGAACTTGGCAAAAGGGTATCTGCCGCAAAGGGTTGATCACTTTTCACATGCCATGAATCTTTCATATAAAGGGCTCCGTTTTAAAAAATTGAAATCGAGATGGGGCAGCTGCACATCGACCAAAGAGATAACACTCAATACAGAGCTGATGAAGATCGAACACTCACTTATCGATTATGTCATCGTGCATGAATTAGCGCATCTTGTCCACATGAATCACTCAAAAGAGTTTCATGCCCTTGTCGAGCACTATCTACCAAATCACAAATCTCTACGAAAACGTATCAAATCAATCTCGCTTTATGACGAATAAAATATTTTAAAAATTTAATTTATTCGTCAGTTTTAATAAGTTAAACTTCAATAATAGATAAAATCAACTTATTAAAGGAGCGTTATGAATCTTCATCAACGTTCATTGCAGTTCTTTCCGCTACAGCTCTTCGCTATCGTTATGGGGGTCTCCGGACTCACCATAGTCTATGCCAAAGCAAATCATGTTTTGCATCTGCCCTATATATTCTATCTGGCAACATTGGCGATTTTAACACTTATCTTCTTTATGATATTGAGCAGCTATGTCACAAAGTGGCTTTTTTATGAAGAGGCGATCAAAAAAGAGTTCAAACACCCGATCAAAAGCTCATTTAGCGCAGCTATTTCCATTAGTTTCTTGCTTGTCTCTATCGCATATTATGACTTTGCTCCGAATCTCTCGATAGCTCTTTGGTATATAGGCGCACCGATGCAGCTCTTCTTTACACTCAATATCCTCAGTTTTTGGATCAACAATGAGTTTAAAGAGGTGCACAGCAATCCGGCGTGGTTCATTCCCATCGTGGGGAATGTATTGGTTCCGGTAATCGGCGTTGAAGCGGCACCTCTGTTTGTCTCGATCTTCTTTTTTGCGATCGGCATATTCTTTTGGATTGTTCTCTTTACGATGGTGATCTATAGAATAGTCTTTCATCACCCGATGGCCAAAAAGTTAATCCCTACACTCTTTATTTTTATTGCACCGCCGGCTGTTGGTTTTGTAAGCTATCTCCGTATAACCATAGGGAGTGTGGATCTAGTCAGCATCTCACTCTATTCAATCGCACTCCTGACATTTGCTTTATTGGCCTTTATGATCAAAAAATACGATACGAAGGAGTTCTTTATATCATGGTGGGCCTATACCTTCCCCTTAGCCGCACTCACAATAGCAACCATAATGCTCAACATGGTTTACGACACCGCCTTCATGTTCATGCTTTCATGGTTTTTTGTTCTATTGACAAGTGCGATCATCACATTTGTAGCCTATAGAACACTCAAAGCAATCACGCAACAACACATCTGTATAGAAGAGAAGGAGTAACGTTATGAATAAAAAATCACTTATCGTCGGAGTTGTTTTAGGAACCGTTTTTGGTATTTTCTTTGCTGCCCTGAGTTTTAAATTTGCAGCACCGACCTCGCTTTTTAAAGAGGTGGGCGTACATTACGACTTTGATAAGAGCGTAGAGTTGATTGTGAATCGTCTCAATGCCAAAGAGGGTTGGCATGTGACAGATGTCATTGATCAGCAGGCAGAAGTTTTAAAATACGGCGGCGGCGATATCGGCAAAGTCAAGATCATCAAGTTTTGCAATGCAAATTACGCATCGCAGATGCTGAGTGCAGATGAGCGCAAGTATATGTCGGTAAAGATGCCGTTGAGCATCTCAGTCTATGAGAAGAGTGACGGCAGGGTCTATATCGGGCTTCAAAACGGATATATGATGTCACGTCTTTTCAAAGGAAGCGAAGAGGGCGAAGTGATGCAAAAAGTGGTCAAAGATATGGAAGATATCCTTGGTTTCCTCCACTTTCGCTACACAATCTTTTAAACGTTTCACATGCCAAAAGAGAGTCTCTCTTTTGGTGACTACTCTCTAAAATGCTCTATAAAATATTTGCTTGAGGGCGCCCAGACCATCCAGCCGCTTGTTTTGGCATCCTTGCAGGCACGAATCTGCTCTTGAAGTTCGAACTTTTTATACTCCCTTTTTTTGTGGGCGTAATCTTTAAAGTATTGCAGCCACGGACGAATCCGTTTTGGTTCTACGATATCGCTGATATGCACGACACTGCGATAGAGGACCGCATGAGGGTGTTCCGAAGGGTATTTAAAGCTGAATGAACCGCACGCAAAGCCCGAAGGGTAGAGCATAGGCGCTAGGTAATCCGCATATTTTGCAAGTGAAGCAATCGTCTGCCCGATCCCCGTATCATCCTCCGCCCAACAGATATTGCCGTATGTATCGACAGAGATAAAAACGCCGTATGGACGTAATTTGTCTTGTGCCGATTTCAAAAAAGCTTCAATGGCGTTGGTGCGGTTCTCTTGAGTGCTCTCTTTTTTGAGATTTAGATTATCTTTTGCCGGAAAGCGGATATAGTCGAAGTTTATCTCGTCAAACCCGGCTTTTGCCGCCTCCTCGGCAATCTCTAGAACATAGTTGTGAGAACGTTTGTCAAAGGGATCGACCCATGCTATATTGTCATGGTTTCGCCAGATCAGCCCTTTGCTGTTTCGAATTGCGTAATCTTCGTTATTGGTCGCTTGAAGCTCATCTTTAAAGGTTACGATGCGTGCTATCGTGTAGATGTTCTTCTCTTTCATCACTTTCATAAAGGCATCAATATCTTTGATGGTGCGGTTATGCCACGCCCCATAGCTGTTGGCTTGGTCAAAACCTGTCTTAAAAGATGTAGAGCCGTACTCGTTTTTGACGTCCACCACTAAAGCATTGGCATGTGACTCATCTATGAGTTTCATCACTTTGGCCATCGTCTTGGAGTTGATGCTTGCTCCCCAAAATGTAAGATAGAGCGCTTTAATGTGTATGGGCTCCAGTTTATGGGTCGTTTTTTCAGAGTTGACCGTAAAACGGTAGGGTCTATAACCATATGCTTTAATATTAAGTGATTTTTCACTCGTATTTATCTTAAAGGAACCGTTTTCATCGCTTCTTACACTCTGTTTCGAATCGCTGATTATGGCATGTGAAATCGGTTTTGATCTCTTGAGGTCAATTACTTTGCCGCTGTAGGCAGCTAAAAGCAGTGAGGGCAAGATAAGGAGCAGTGCTACGAGTTTTTTCAATCTATTTCCCATTTTGTCAATTTTGGTGCGAATTATACTTTGTGAAATTTAGCGGATATTTAAAAAGTATTTTAAACTCACATCAGCCCATTTTTTCGAGAGTTCAAGGTGTTTGGATATCGACTCGTTTACGCGTAAGAAGTCCGGATTTTGTGCGCTGAGTTCCGCAAGAACCTCTTGAAGAGCCTCTTTGCCCTTACGGATTACATCTTCGGGATACGGAAGTATTTTTACCCCTAAACTCTCCAACTCTTGCAACGCTTTGATGTTTTGGGCATGAAACTCATAGGTCATATTGGAATTGAGTTCTCCCGCACAGACGTCGATCATCGCCTGATGTTCACTTGAGAGCCTCTCCCAAGAGTGTTTATTGAAGGTGAGTTCTAAAATAGAACCCGGCTCGTGCCAGCCGGAGTAGTAGTAGGGCGCTACTTTATAAAAGCCCATCTTCATATCAAGTGCAGGCCCGACCCACTCGGTCGCATCGATGACGCCGCGCTCAAGCGAAGTGTATATCTCCCCCGCAGGAAGCAAGATAGGATTGACCCCTAATTTGGCAAAGACCTCGCCTCCAAGCCCGGGTATGCGCATCTTAAGCCCTTGCATGTCGGCTAACGACTCTATAGGCTTGCGATACCATCCGCCCATTTGAATATTGGTGTTACCGCCCAAAAAAGGGTAGAGATTGTATCTGCCGTACTGCTCGCGCCACAGCTCCAATCCTCCGCCAAAAAACATCCAGGAGTTGATCTCTTCAGCCGAAAAACCAAACGGGATACCGCTAAAGAGAGAGAAGGCGGAGTTTTTTCCTTTCCAGTAGTAGGGGCCTGAGTGAAAAGCATCGATTTGACCGCTTGAACAGGCATCAAAGACCTCCAAAGCAGGTACAAGCGTATTTTTAGGGTAGAGCTTAATCTCAAGCAACCCTGCGCTTATCTGATGGATACGCTCGGCAAACTTCTCGACCCCGACCCCCATGATAGGAAAGTGTGCCGGCCAGCTGGTTGCGAGTTTGAGCGTCGTCTTTTTATTCTTGTTGACGTTAACGCGTTTTGTTTCGCCATCTTGCGGTTTTGGATGTTTGGAGTAGTCTATCGCCTGACGGTTGCTCTCGTTGCATCCGCTCAAAATCGCTGCGGCTCCTACGCCCGAGGCGGTAGCCAAAAAATCTCTTCTATTCATGTTAAACCTTTAAAAATCGAGTGTAAGCTGCATTTGACGCTTTGTCGTATTCAAAATCGACTTTCCCACACCGATAATCAGTGCAAAATGAAAATGGGTCTCTTTTAAAAGCGGTACTATTTCGTCGGTAGCGTCATATCTATAGATATTTTTGTGTTCTATATTATTCGAAATAGAGCGGGGCAAGAGGTAGATGACACTTCCCCATTTGGCATGTGAATCCAAAAACTCTATCTCGCTCTCGATCAGTTCGCTGTTTTGTTCAAATATCACCACCTTGTCACTTGTGCCGAACTCTTTGATCTCGATATTCTTATTGACAAAGAGTGCTTCAAAGTGGTTGATCGGTACAAAACGCTTTAATCTGAAATCGATCTTTTGAACCAGATAGAAGTTTAAAAGACGTTCTAAATAGGGAATGAAAAAGGGAGATAGCAGTTGACGCTCATAATAGTTGTTATTGAAGATGAAAGAGGTCTCAAAGAGCGTCTTCTCTATGATTTCGATTTTATGAGTAAGCTGCTTGGTAAAAGGCTTTGGACTCGCAAAAATATTACGATTTAAAAGTGCAGGGCAAAAAAGAAGCGTCGTGTGCGGCTCGACGCCCCATAAGACTTTGAAAATCTCTAAGAAATTGCCTCCCAAGGCCAAACACTTTGCATCCGTGATGACCTGAAAGGCCAACTCTAATATGACCTCGTTCGTCTCATAGGCAACAACCTCTTTTTCTATGAGTCTAAATCGTAAAAGACGGACAAGTGCTTCATCTAGATTGGCAACTCGAATCCAAGCGATCTCTTCATCTTCTACAACCACATCCTTGTCTGTCAAAACGGCATAGGCGCCCAAAGATACGGCATGTGAAATCGCTTCTGTATCATAGGCTACGAAGATATCGCCGCGCTTTACCCTGCTTGCATCAAAAACAAACTCTTCAAAACTATTTACATAAGGAGAGTTAAGCAGTCTTGCGTTGGTTAGTGCGACGATATTTTCGAGTCTCATCCAATCGGTGTACCCGCTTTTTTAGGTTTTTCAGGTCTGATAAGCGAAAGGCCGCTTTCGTCCTTTGCGGCTAAAAGCATCCCCTCTGAGACCATCCCCATCAGTTTGGCAGGTTTAAGATTCGCTACGACACAGACGCAGCTACCTATTAACGATTCTGCAGAGTAGTGCTCTTTAATACCGGCTACGACCTGACGCGGCTTCTCTTCACCGAGATCCACTTGGAGTTTTAAAAGTTTTGCACTTTTTGGTACCTCTTGGGCCTCGATCACAATACCCACCTTAAGCGATGTTTGGAAGAATTGCCCGATCTCAATAAGGTTGTCCGCTTCGGCTTTTGGAGCCTCTGCTTTTTTGAGTTTCTCCTCTTTTTTTTCTGCAATTTCAGGACGGTTGTCAGGCATCGCTTTTGGTGCTTCAGGCATCAATGGCTCCTCAATACGCGGAAAGAGAGGCGGTACATTTTTAATATTAAATACTTTTAAGAGCTCTTTATCGAGTATAAGCGCTTTGTAGCTTGCATAGTTGATCTCAAATCCTAAAGCATCGGCAATAATGGATGTGGTCTTTGGCATAATCGGATGTAGCATCACGGCCGCTTTTGCCAAGACATTCGCCACAAGTGCAACGGTCGCCAAGGCTTCATCTTTGCGGTTCTCTTTGATCTTTGTCCAAGGGGCATGCTCTTCGATCGCTTTGTTTCCGATTGCAAAGAGTCTCCAAAGCTCTTCAAGATATCTATGCGGCTGGATCGCTTCCATATATTGATCGAGGGAATCGACGATGGTGTGCATATCGTTCATCTCTTTTGCATGATACTTCATCACATCGACACTGTCGATAACATTGTCGGAGTATTTGCTGCTCATACCGATGATGCGGTTTAAAAGGTTCCCGAGGTCGTTGCTGAGCTCTGAGTTCATTCTATCGATAAAGGCACGCTGCGAAAAGTCGCCGTCTTGACCGAATGGAACCTCTCTGAGCATGAAGTAGCGAAGATTCTCCGCACCGTAAGCATCACTGACCTCTTTAGGGGCTATAACGTTGCCTTTGGATTTACTCATCTTTTCGCCATCACGCGTCCACCAGCCGTGCGCACCGATCGTTTTAGGAAGAGGGAGGTCAAGACTCATTAAAAATGCAGGCCAATAGATCGCATGAAAACGCAGAATATCTTTACCTACAAACTGCACGGAAGCCGGCCAATAGTTCATCTTTGCATCATCTTTGCCGTATCCCAGTGCCGTTACGTAGTTTAAAAGAGCATCGAGCCAAACATACATGACATGTTTGTCATCATTCATCGAAGCCGGCATCTTGACGCCCCAGCTAAACGAGGTACGCGTTACAGAGAGATCTTTAAGACCTCCCTTTACGAAATTGATGACCTCGTTCGCACGAGATTTCGGCAAAATGAAATCCGGATTTTGAGCATAGTGATTCAAGAGGGCATCTTGATATTTTGAGAGTCTAAAGAAGTAGCTCTCCTCTTTGACGACACTTGTACTACGTCCGCAATCCGGGCAGAACTCACCGTCTATGAGCTGCGTTTCAGGAAAGAATGTCTCACAGCTCACGCAGTAGTGGCCCTCATAAAAGTCTTTGTAGATATCGCCCTTAGCAAACATCATCTCAAAGGCTTTTTGAACCCCTTTTTTATGATCTTCATCGGTCGTGCGGATAAACTGGCTATAGCTAATCTCAAATTCATCCCACAAGTTTTTAAACGTCGCGCTGATCTCATCTGCGAACTGTTGGGTAGGTTTGCCGTTCTTCTTTGCAGACTCCTCTATCTTCTGACCGTGTTCGTCCGTTCCGGTCAAGAAGTAAACATCCTCGTTTTTGAGTCGCTCGTAACGTGCCATCGTATCGGCTATAAATGTCGTGTAGGCGTGTCCGATATGCGCTTCGCCGTTAACGTAGTAGATTGGTGTAGTAATATATTTGCTCAAAATCTTTTCCTCAATTAAAATTCAAATCCGCCTATGTCGCCTTTGGACATACTGTTATAAACCGATGTTACGTATTCTCGTCGTAACTCACACCCTATAAATGATTGACAAGCGCTGCATGTTTCGACACCTTTTTGATGCTGACACGCCTGAATACGTTCAATCATCGCATCAAGTTGCTTCTCAAAACGGCTATCTGTCTCTATAGACATCTTTTACTCTATCTATCTCATATTTGGAGCCGAAAAAACAAGGCGATGTATCGTGAATATGCGCACATCCTAAATCCATCAACGCTCTTTGGCCATCAATAGCTTCACCGCCTGCTTTGGTATATATGTAGGCAAAAGGAAAGACCTCAAAGAGTTTGCGAAGCTTACCGTTTGGCTTATCGGAAGTACCCGGATAACTAAAGAGTCCGCCGCCTTTAAGAAGGATCTGATGCAGATCCGGAACCATACCGCCGGAGTAGCGCAGACGATATCCCTCTTGAAACAACCCATCAATCATCTCTTTGTGGTACGACGGCCAATTTTGCTGCGTACCGCCCGGGGCATTGAGCTTGCCTTTTTCACTGAGACGGATCTCTTTAACGAACTCAAAATCACCCGCTTGAAGCAGATACATTTTTGTCTTGTTCTCGGCGAATACCATCTCTACGCGCGGCCCATAGACCACATAACATGCAGCAACCATATGTTTTGAATCAAAACCGCCTTCATATATCCCAAAGATCGAGCCCACGCTCAGATTGACATCGATAAGTGAAGAGCCGTCAAGCGGATCGTAAGCGACAAAGTATCTTCCCTTCTCATTCATTACCATCGCATGCTCTTTCTCTTCGCTGGCGATCGTATGGATAGAGGGAACCCTTGAAAGCTCCTCTTCAATAATCATATCGCACTGGATATCGAGCTGAAGCTGTGTCTCGCCTGAACTGTTCTCTTGTTGGGAATATCCTATATCCTTGATATCAATAGCATTTTTAATACGTTTTGCACTCTTTGTGATTGCGTCAAATATATCTCTCATCTAAACTTCCTTTGCATTGTTTAATATCCACTCTACGACACTTTTCGTATCGTTTAGGTCAAGCACGCTCACGCCTTCTGGAAGCGTGTATCTCTTCAAATCGATGCTCTCGTCTATCGCAAGCGCATTCATATACGGAAAGTAGTCCTCATCCAGGCTGTTTCTAAAGATACTGATCCTTGGAAGAGGCAAGCTCTTGAGCCCCTCCACAAGTAAAAAATCGAAATCGTCAAAAAGTCGGATGATCTCATCGAGCTCTTTATGACGACGCGAAAAATATGTCGTACGAGTCGGTGAAGTGACGATCACTTCGGCACCCGTATCGGAGAATTTGTAGCTATCTTTTCCCTCTACATCAAAACGCGCTTTATCTTTTGGATCGTGCTTCACGATCGCGACCTCTTTGCCGTATTCGTGAATAAGCATACGCGCAACTTTTAAAATTAGTGTTGTTTTACCGCTGTTTGAAGGCCCAGTAAAGGCCACCGCCACTCGTTTTTTCACGCTAAATCTTTGCCTTAAATTTAAAGCGATTATACATAAGAGTCTTTAAAAAGTTGTTTAATGATATAATTTCACATGCCAATATGAAGCGACCGACTTTTGAAAAATCTATTTTTACTTATCTTTATTACTATTTTGACCGGCTGTTCCGGTTCGAACGGATTTACGAAATTTTCATTGACTCCGGAGCAAGAACGTAGCGAAGCCTCCTTGCAAAGTGCCAAGATTATGAATGACGACGGCTCTTTAGAGGGTGTCATGCATGCCGTCTATCTTAATCAGGTCTATCCAAAAAAATTTCACGGGTATGAGTACTTTTATATCTACTTTTACAAGAAAGAGAAAGGGGATATTTATGATCCCGCAAAGATTGAAGATCCGCTGCTCAGCTTTACACTAAACGCAAAGCTTCCGATCAAGATCAAAGAGCTTTCACATGCCAATGAGTTCTCGCATCTAAGCAATGCAGATCAAGAGTGGAACAGATACTTTTTAGTAGCCTTTAAAGAGCAGGGGAGCCGGCTCGCGCTTCAGCTTAAAAGCGACAAAGTGACGTCGAATCCTTTAATTTATCAAAAAGATCGACGATAGAGACCTGCTCACCAAGAATTTTTTTATACATTACATAATTCGCGAGCACCTTCTTCCCATACTCCCGACTTTCACTGTTTTGCATAAGCTCCATACTTAAAAACGGCTCGTACTCGGCATTTTCAAAGTATCCCGTCGCTAAATGACGTTTGAGAAAACCCATTCCGCCGTTATAGGCGTATGCCATAAAGAGAGGGTGCGAGAGAACGGTCTTCATCCATGAAATATGTTTAATGGCATACTCGATATTTTTCTGCGGGATAAACATCTCCTCGTAGGTTTCTATCTTCTCTTGAGCGTTTTTGTTTATAGCATCCACAACAAATGGCATAAGCTGCATCAATCCAAGTGCGAATGAACGTGAAAGCGCCGAAGGAACGAAGTTGCTCTCTTGTCGCATAATGGCATAAAAGAGTGCCTGATCGTCACGATTCAACGAGGTGAGATACTCGCTATATGGCATCACGTAGCCGTGCATCTTATATCCGTACGCACGCTGTATGATCATCGTTTGAACAGGAACCATCTCTCTGCTAGAATAGAGCTTTGCAAGCTCAAAAAGCTTCTCTTTGGGAGTCTTTTGTATCTCGGCCAAGATCTCGCTCCATTCAAATGGATCGGTAAGGTCCTTGGTATTGGCCCCATTGTTGATCTCAACGCTTGTAAAGTAGTTTTGAAGCGGTGATTCAAGTATCTCGCTTGCATAAAGCGTATAGATATTAATATCCATACTGAGCTGGAGTTTACGTAGATAACGTGAATCTCTACTTATTTGATACATCCAAAAATGATTTCTGTCATTTTCTGCTATAGACTTGCTCTTTTCGTTTGCTATCTCCAAAAGATCCATAGCCTCTTTTTTGTTGCCGTACCTAAGATGATTCAAAGCAAGATAGAAGAGCGTTTGAGGGTTAAGTGCATCGGATGAAATCTTCAGCAATGAGCGCTGTATCTTATCAAGAGTCTCATTGGCAACTACCTGACCTATAAAAGTTGAAATCTGCCACGAATTTTTTAGATTTTCAAGAAACTCTTGCGGATAGTAGATATTTAAACGCTCGCTTCTGTAAGTTGCTGGAGCGTTTAAAAAAAAGGTTAAAAAAGTGTTTGGTTTATAAAGCGAATAAGCCTCTATGGTGTTGGGCTCATTTTGAATCATCAACATCTCTTTGATAGAAGCAGATGATACCTTTTGCACTATCGCTTGACGCTGCTCATTTGTAAGCGGCATCGATTTAAAAGGCGTATATGCCATCTCAAGGCAATCACCTTCAAGTTTCATCAAGTCACTACTCTTGAGACACTCTGCAGTGAAGATGACCTCGGAACGATTCGTCTTTTGTGCATACGCGTAAAAGAGCTTCATATCCACATTGTCAATTTGATAGAAGGCTTCATCTGCCTCTTTTGGGGTGATGTTTTGGGAAAAATACTGCCAGATCAAAAAGTTCTTTGCTCGTCCTGCAGGACGCTGTTCAATCTGATGAAGAGTGACCTGAGAATATCCATCGATAATCAACAACCCGGCAAAGAGGATCTGCTTGAACATTTAGCATCCTAGAGCGCGTTTAAAAGCGCCTGTAGCACTACAATAAGTACCTGCAGTGCGATCACAATAATAAGCGGGGCTAGATCCAGTCCACCCATATCGGTTCTCATATATCTACGTACAAGTTGATAGGCCGGATTGGTGATACGATATAAAAATTGTACGATCGGATTAAATGGATCTGGATTAACAAAACTGAGTAGTGCAGCGATGATAATCACCCAGATATAGACATTTATAAGACTTAATAGTATGCCTCCCAAACCTTGAACGATCTCTAAAATCATACTCATTTTACGATCTCTTTTAGATAGTTTTTAAGAAATTGATAGATTAACGTCAAGTCCGGTCCATGTTCGGCTCCGGTCAAGATGAAACGCAACGGTTTGAAAAAATCTTTTCCTTTTAATGCAGACTCTTTCATCACATAGCTTTTAAACTCATCATATGTCTCAAAGTAGGGTGCATTTTGAATCACCTCTTTTAGCTTATTCGCCTGATTTTCAAACTCTTCGGGTACCATTTTTGTTTTAAAAATAGGCTCTATTTTGCTTCGAAGCTCGACTAGTGTTCCAGCCTCCTCTAAATAGAGTTTTGCAAGCTCTCCGATCTCTTCATCGGCAAAACCGACATAGGTAGAGAGCTCTTTTGCATCCATGCGCTTGAGGTGTTCACGGTTAATGAATCTAAGCTTATCTAGATCAAAACGGGCAGGGGACTTGGATATATCATCAATATTAAACCAACTCAGGGCTTCTTCAACGCTAAAGAGCTCAACTGGAGCTTTGTTACCTATTAATATTAAATAGTTTGATATCGCTGAAGGTAAAAAACCCTCTTCAAGTAGCCACTTTACACTCGATGCATCATCACGTTTACTCATTTTTTTGCCCTCATTATTTAAAATGATCGGCAAGTGAGCATACTCGATAGTTTTC
>JACXUD010000331.1 GCA_014764025.1 Campylobacterota bacterium
AAGAAGACACCTCAGCAATGCTGCGGTTGTCGATGTCGCTTCTGGATATAAATACTATACGGAAGTGAACGCTACGACACACACAAGCAGCGGCAACGCAAAAGGCTACACCTATGTACTTGACAAAGAGCTCAATTCATTCGGTTTCAGCTGGTCGCCGCGCAGCACTATCACGGCGGCAAACTGCAACGATACCAACAACAGCTACAGTTCGGTCAAATTCGCAGACGGCTACCTTGAGACCAACGCTTCTATCAACCAAGTCGGTGAATATAAGTTCGAGGTCATCGATAAAACATACACGAGCGTCGATAGCAATCCTGCCTATATGACTCACCATACGGGTGCAAACTACGTCTCGGCAAGCATACCGGATTGTCTCGCTTCACAATCGCTTGTCCGCTCTAACAACCCGTACTCGACGACAAAATATCCGACAACGACCTTCCTCAACGGATGCTGGATCAGCAGCGACCACAACAACACCGATCTGCCAAGCGCGACCAAAAGCTACACCGAGTACAAAAGCTATAAGCTAACACTCCACCCTTACAAGTTCGATCTCTCGACCGTTACGCCGTTGATCGGGCCTGCGAACAATACTCCGGGTAACGGCTCATACGTCTATATGGAGAGTGTTGCGAACGATAACAACATGTCGGTCCACCTCAACGGAAGCGTGAAAGCGCTAGGGTACAACGGCAGCGAACTGAGCAACTTCGTAAACGGCTGTTTTGCAAAAAGTGTCGATATCAACCTTACCAAATCGGATATCAACAGCACGACGACCGCATTTAGAGCAAGACTGCATACACTCGATACATCGGGCAATATCACCCGTACGGTCACAAGCGATATGAACCAAACCAACGGCTTTTTAACGCTCATGAGTACGGATTTCGTCAAAAATGCCAAAGGTGCAGTTGCAACGAGACTCAATCTCAACTACGACCGCTCTATTACGACGCCTCTCAATCCAAAAGCGATCACCTATCAAAAATATAGCGCAAACTGCTCTACGCCTGCTTCTTGCCGTTTCAACGCCGACAACGTAAGCACGAAGACGACCCAAGGCTCTAAAGAGCTCAACACCACGATACGCCACTACTACGGCCATTCAACGACGACCCTAGATGGCTTATCAATAAGACACATACGGATGATGCCGGAAGTGCAGGCACCGTAACGCAGAAAAAAACACCCGCCGGCGTAGTGGTCTCGGCACAGCCTACGGGTAATCACCAAGATAAAACGGTCGTATCGTATGACGGCGCAAAAGGGTACCCTTATGTAGCCACGATGCAAAATGCGGCATCTAGCTGGCTTATCTATAACCGCCACAACCCTACGGCGACACAAAACGAGTTCACGCTGGAGTTCACAAATACTTCAAGCGGCTGGAGCGGTGCACACGAGACGAACACCTCGACCAAAAACAACGCTTCATCCACGACTAGCAGGAGAATCATGTGGTAAGACGATCTGCATTTTCGATGATCGAGCTTGTCTTTGCGATCGTCATTATCGCGATCACGGTCGTCTCATTGCCTATGATGAGCCAGATCGTCACGCGCAACAGTGAAAATGCACTGGTGCAAGAGGCGATCTTTGCGGCCATCACGGAGCTTAATGAGGTCACCTCCTATAAATGGGATGCCAATTCGGCTGACTCGAACGTCTCTGCCTCATACGTTGTAAACGTTGACGGTGACTGCAATGCCGCCTTTTTACGCCCGGGGCACATCGCACAGCTCTACCACCGCAAATGTCTCTCAGACCCTGCCATTACCTCTGCTGCCAATATTTCAAGTACGACCACTCCGAACCTGCACAATATGGCACACTCTAGCAGTGCCGTTTTTTTAGGGAACGCCGCAACGAAAGAGGGGTATAAAAACGCCTATTTCAGCACACTGAGCGTCACTCCAAACAGCTCATTCGGTTCACTCTCAAATGATCCGAACGTCAAAAAAATTTCTATCTCTATAAGCGATTCCAGCGGAAGCGTCGTAACTCGACTTGATGCATACAGCTTTAACATCGGCGAGATCGATGTCTATAAAAGGAGCCTATAGTGCGTTCTAGAGCCGCCTTTAGCATGATAGAGCTTGTATTTGTCATCGTTGCACTGGGTATCATCGGGAAGTTCGGCGTAGAGTTCTTGGCACAAGCCTATAACAACTATGTCTATAGCTCCATCAACAACCAACTT
>JACXUD010000332.1 GCA_014764025.1 Campylobacterota bacterium
AAGCGAGTAAACTTCGTAATTTTCGTTTTTGGAGAGTCGCTCACAGAGGTGTGAGCCCACAAAGCCTGCACCGCCCGTGACTAAAATTCGTTTTTTCATCTGATTGCCCGTTGTAAAAAAGTTTTATATTTTATACTATTTTTGCTGATAAGAGACTGATATAGAGCATCTGCGGGGTGATTTGCTTCATACAGATATTCTCTTTGCAGGCTTTCATAACGGGTGTCTTGTAACAAGGGCTGCACTCCAGATTTGCAGTAACGATATGGACTCTGTTATGAGGAGTCTGATAGGGTCCCGTAACCTCCGCAGGGGTAGGGCCGATAAGGGCAAAGACCTCCGTATTGACCGCCGAAGCGATATGTGCAGTTCCCGTGTCGGTGGCTATGAGTGCCTTTGCCCCTTCGATGATGCCTATAAGGTCGCAAAGCGGCGTCTTGCCCACAAGATCGATGGTGTTTGACGGGAAGGGACGCAGTTTTTCAAAGAACTCCTCTTCGCCTCTGTTGCCGATAATGACGACAGGGACCTTCTCTGCGAGCCTTGCAATGAAGCTCCTCCAATGGTCATTCGGCCATGCACGGTAGTTGATACGGTTTCTTTTTTGGTGCGAGTTGCTCGGGCTCACGATCACATAGTCGCTTGGAAGATTATATTTGATGCCGATCTCTTCGCTAGAGGAGCCTATAAGCCGCGGGTAGGCGCTCTCAAAGATCTGTTGGCTGATAGCCTCTTTGAAGATGTGTTTGATGATCTCTACCATGTGAACGGCGCTCTTTGGAAAGTGAATCTGTGAGCAAAAGTATCCGATCTTTCTTTTGGCTATGATCTTTTGAACCAGGGACTCGAACTGTCTGCCGCTTTCAAAGTTGATAAGCAGATCGTAGGGGTTCTCTTTTGAAAATGACACGACCCTTTTTTTATCACCGCTGAGCCACAGGGGAACTTTTTTGTGCTTGAGGGGGAATATCCGATTGACTCGATCATCTTTTTCAAAGAGCTTGGCGATGCCGGGCGTAGAGACGAAATCGATACGCGTCGATTCGCCGTACTGGGCTTTGAGTGCGTCGATGACGCTCGTGGCATAGACAAGGTCTCCTAAAGCGCCCGAACGTATGATTAAAACAGAGAATTCGTGCATGAGTCTCCTACTGAAATAAGGGTGATATTATATCAGTTTTAGCAAGTTAGTGTAAAATGGCGTCTTTTATGGAGCAGCTTTGAAAAAGATTTTAAAACGTTATCTACCCTATATGAAAGAGTACCGATTCGAGTATATCCTTGTGATAATCGGGATCATACTCACCGT
>JACXUD010000333.1 GCA_014764025.1 Campylobacterota bacterium
GTAAAATGTTAAAAAAGAAAACTTTCAAAGACGAAGATGTTGCTAATTATTATAATAAAAACTGATTGTCCGTTTGTTGTCATAATCCTGTAATGTTAGCAATTACAAGCCTATCGAAGAGTTTTTCTTCAAAATATCTTCTATTTAACTTATAAACAAACTCGTTTAGATATAATTGAAGATATTTCCCTTTTATTTTATGGTAATTTCCTAACAAATTTCTCTTTGCATTACTGATTGTTATATGAACCCATTTCAAAGTTTCTTTTGTTGTTTCTTTATTTGATTTTTCTCTTATATGTAATTCTACAAAGTTAGATATATCTACATATGACGTGCTTTTATCTGTAAAAACAATACTTTTTTCATCAATTGATTCCTGTATTGTTTGATTAATTTGTTCAGCGGTATGATCTGTTAAAACTTTAGCTTTAAAATAACGACATTGCGTCGATTTTTTACCACTTTCTACATCTTCCAAAACTATTGACTCTGCCATAATTGCAACGTTTTCTTTACCAACTGCACCACGACCACGAATACCTTTTTCTTGTTCAATTTCAGAAGATTCAACAGTAAAATAACCTTCATCAAACTCAATCATTCCTTCTAAAGTATATCGAGCATCTCTGTTTCCCATTGCTCTTCTTAACTTATGAACCATTGCCCAAACTGGCTCGTATCTCTTTTGCCCAAGTTGTTTTTGAATTTCTTTACTTGAAAATCCTTTTTTTGTAGCACTCATTAAAAACATTGTTTTGTACCAAGTCAAAAATGACAGCTTTGAACTTTGCATTATAGTTCCACTTCGCAAAGAAATTCTGCTTCTACACTTTTTGCATTCATAACTCCAACGACTTTGTATCCAAAAATGCTCTTTTGAACCACATTTACATTCAACTCCAATTTTATCTCTTTCTTCTTTAAAATGCAGTCTACAAGACTCTTCATCTCCAAAATTTGCTGTAAAATTAAATAAGTTCATAACTTGAATTTTTAACAAAAATATGAAATTTATATCAATTATGAGTGATTACGGACAATCAGTAAAGTTTTAAAGAATAATTAGAAACTGAATCTACACGAACAGAATCGTTCCTAATAGAATCTAAAAAAGTAGCTTTATTACAATCACTACATCGTGGCATCGCAATAAAACTACTTGCTAATATAAATACTGCAATTAGATAACCTAATATGCGTTTTATTTTATTCATTTTAACTCATCCACTGACTCCAAGGAATCATTGATAGTAGTAAAATTAATCCTATTGTATAAAAAACAGCAATTTTTTTGTGATCATCGCA
>JACXUD010000087.1 GCA_014764025.1 Campylobacterota bacterium
CCGTCTTTAAGGTGAACACGGGTGTAGCAGGCTTTATAACCTAGATGCTTAAAGACGGAGTTGTGCATCAAAGGAGAGCGAGAGTGTGAAACCGGGTCTCCAAAGATGGCAAAGAGTCTCATTTTTTAATCCAGATCGTGGAGTGTGCTGACGAGCGCACCGAGTTTATTCTTGACTTCGAGGTACTCAAGCTCGTTTTGGCTGTCGGCAACGACGCCCGCACCCGCTTGAAGAACTATTTTTTCATCATCTATAAAGGCCGTTCGGATAGTGATGGCACTGTCCATGTTGCCATCAAACCCGAAATAACCGATACTGCCGCTGTAAAAACCGCGTTTTAAACCCTCGAACTCGGCAATAAGCTCCATAGCACGGATCTTCGGAGCTCCCGTCATCGTGCCTGCCGTGAATGCGGCCATGAAGAGATCGAACATATCCTTGCCCTCGTCAAGCTCTGCTACGACATCGGAGACGATGTGCATAACGTGGCTAAAACGTTCGATATGCATCATGTTCTCTACCTGTACGCTTCCCGTCTTTGCCACGCGGCCGACGTCGTTGCGCCCTAAGTCGATAAGCATAAGATGCTCGGCAAGCTCTTTTGGGTCATTAAGAAGCTCGTGCTCAAGCTCTTTGTCGCGCTCTTTGGTCTTGCCGCGTTTACGTGTCCCGGCTATCGGACGAAGCAGGATCTCGCCGTTAGTGAGGCGCACCATAACTTCGGGCGAACTCCCCGCGATATTGAACTTCTCATACTCGAGCAGATACATATAAGGCGATGGATTTTTCCCTCGAAGCACACGATAAAAGCTAAACGGATCGACTTTCACATGCCGAGTGAAGCGGTTGGTCATAAGTATCTGAAAGACGTCTCCGCTTCTGATCATCTCTTTAGAGGCATCGACCATCTCAAAGAATCGCTCTTTGGAAAAGGCGAAAGAGCCCTCGTCACTCCCTTGGTTTTTGATGATATGAGAGTACTCATAAGTCGATTTGAGTCTTGATTCAATCGAATCAAACATTGCAGAGTACTCTTCAAGCGTTGAGATAAGAGTTACTTGATGTGTTCTGTGCGAATAGATGAGTACGATCTTCGGGAGTATTAGATCAAGATCGGGTGTATGGAGCTCATCTTTTAATCCTGCCATTGAGGCTTTGAGTTTAGGTTCAAAGACTTGAACCATATCGTAGCCGATATAGCCTATAAAGCCCTCAACGTAACCGACCCCCAGCTCTTTTGCTCTCTCTTTATAGAGTTTTGTATCAAGTTTCGCATAATAGGCTTTTAAAAAATCAAAAGGGGACTCTTGAAGCGTGTGAGTGACGCCGTTTGAATCACTGTAAAGCGTTTCGTTGTTTTTATATTGAAGACGCTCTTTGGCGCCAAAACATATAAAGCTATAGTTGCCTTCACTTCCGCCGGCACTCTCAAAAAGGTAGGATATCTCATTTGGAAATATCTTTTTAAGAGTTGAATAGACGGCTATGGGGGCGAGTTGGTCTAAGATAAATTGTTTTGAATGTATCAATGCTAAAACCTGATTTATATTTTAGTCAAAAACGCACCGGATTCGATCTTGCTGCGAATATCTTTAAGCTTTTCACGAGCTTCCGCCTCGTTTTTAAAAGGCCCTATAAGAACTTTGTTGATCCCTTTACCGTTAACGATCACTTTGTGATAGATATACTTATAGCCTCGTGAAGTGATCGATTTTAAAAACTTCGTATCCGGCTCATACTTTGAAAACGAGCCCACTTGAACATAATAGGCACCGACAACTTTGCTGCTCTTTTGAGTCACTTTACGAGACTCTTTAGGTTTAGGGGCAGGCTCTTGAACAACCTTGCGAGGCTGCTCTTTTACGATCTTCTCTCTCGGAGCGACAGGCTCTTGTTCGATCTCTTCAAGTGGCTCTTTGATGCTCTCCTCTTTAAGGCGCTGCGCTATCTTGTCAAGATCGGAGTTTTGTGCCTCATCCTCTTTGATCACCTTGACCTCTTCAAAGAGCGGTTCATCCTGGGCTTTGGCTAGGGGCTCCGTTTTTGGTTCGGGCGGAAGCACCGCTTGAGGTAGATTATCCGTTCCCGTCGATGTAAGCGTATTCATAAGCATGACGACAATGATCAAGATTACGCCTAGCGTTGCAACGGCAAGTATGATCTTTTTACTGTTGTTGTTTGAACTGCCGCGATTTAAGATAATATCGTTTAACTCATTTTTCTCTTGCATCATATTCCCCTCAAAAGAATCAATTTAGTGCTCATTATAAGCTACATATGCTTAGACCAAGAAGCGCCTCGCTCCTTGGCATAGACTTCATAAGGAAGCGTAAGGATATTATACTCATCGGGCATCTCGTCGTTTGGGAACATTCTCCACTGCTTGGGCTGTTTCGCCGCTAGCTTCATAGAGATGAGCTTTCCAAGCTGAATCGCCTCTTGCAGCGTCGTATGACCTTTATGGATATAGACGTGCAGATGACCCTCCGTCTTTGTCTTGTAGGCCGTAAAATTTATGTATCCCTCTTCACGCAAAAGAAGCTGCGTTTTATGATAAAAGCGTTCAGGATCTCTGCCGTTATAGTCGATGACGATATTCTCGACCTTGCCGTGCTTGTTCACTAAAGAGTGGGCAACCGTGATCTCGCCTTTAAGATGGCTATTTATAACCGATTGGCTCAAAGGGGCATTGATCTTCTCGAACTTATTGTAAAAAGTGCGCCCTTTGAAGGTAAGCTTGCTCACTACGGTATCTTTTTTCTCCCAGTAGTGGTCACTCACCATTTTAATCAGTTTTAAATCCATGCTTGTCATAACGAAATCCTAGTATGTTGATTGATGATAGATCACAAATTTTTGCGCTAACTCTTTAAGCTCTGCTTTGATGCTTTTTTGTAACTCTGTATTGTTGATATCACTCAACACATCTGCGATCTTGTTGGCAATGAACTCGAACTCAGCCTCTTTCATACCGCGTGAAGTGAGTGCAGGGCTTCCGATACGGATACCTGAAGTGACAAACGGGCTTCTCGTCTCGCCCGGAACGGTATTTTTATTGACCGTGATACCTGCGTTGCCGAGTGCCGCGTCTGCATCTTTACCCGAGAAGTCGCGGTTTACGAAAGAGACAAGCACAAGGTGGTTGTCCGTTCCGCCTGAAACTACGTCAAATCCGCGTTTAACAAGAACCTCTGCCAATACTTTCGCATTTGCTTTTACCTGTTTTGCATAAGCAGTCCATTCAGGGCTGAGGTTATATTTAAAACCTACCGCTTTTGCAGCGATAACATGAACAAGCGGTCCGCCTTGAAGACCCGGGAAGATAGCCGAGTTGATCTTCTTAGCGATCTCTTCGCTGTTTGTCATGATCATACCGCCGCGTGGACCTGCAAGCGTTTTGTGTGTTGTCGTCGTAACAACATCCGCATACGGGAACGGGCTAGGGTGCTCGCCTGCTGCTACAAGGCCTGCGATGTGGGCAATATCGGCAAAAAGGATTGCACCTACCGCATCGGCGATCTCACGGAATTTAGCAAAATCGATCTCTCTTGCATAGGCAGAAGCACCGCAGACGATGATCTTTGGTTGAGTGATCTTTGCGATATCCATAACGCGATCATAGTTGATGCGGCCGTCAAGCTCTACGCCGTATGTGAAAGAGTGGTAGTTCTTGCCTGAAAAGCTCGGTTTAGAACCGTGAGTAAGGTGTCCGCCGTGGCTTAGATCCATTCCTAGGATCTTGTCACCCGCTTGCAAAAGTGCCGCATACACCGCGCCGTTTGCTTGGCTTCCGGAGTGCGGTTGAACGTTTGCGTAGTTACATCCAAAGAGCTTACATGCGCGATCGATCGCCAACTGCTCTACACCGTCCGCATATTCGCATCCGCCGTAGTATCTTTTATACGGGTAACCCTCTGCATATTTGTTCGTAAATACCGAACCCATCGCCTCCATAACTGCCGGAAGGGTAAAGTTTTCAGATGCGATCATCTCAAGATGGTCTGTCTGTCTCTCTAACTCTTTCTCACATAATTCAAAAATTTCGCTGTCGAACTCTTTTAAAAAACTCACGTTTGTCTCCTTGTAAAATTAATTTTCTTCTGTTGTATTTTCTGTTTGATCTTCGTTGTGCAACGGTTTCATCGCAGGGAAGAGAAGCACGTCGCGGATCGAGTGCTCGTTCGTCAGCAGCATAACGAGCCTGTCGATACCGATCCCTTGACCGGCAGTCGGTGCCATACCGTAGCTGAGTGCCTCAACGAAGTCCTCATCCATCTCGTGCGCCTCATCGTCGCCGCACTCTTTTGACTCGACCTGAGTCTTAAAGCGCTCATATTGATCCACAGGATCGTTAAGCTCGCTAAAGGCGTTGGCGATCTCGCGTCCTGCGATAAAGAGCTCGAAGCGCTCCGTAATCTCCGGGCGTTCATCGTTGCGGCGTGCAAGCGGCGAGATCTCTACCGGATATTCGGTGATGAATGTCGGGTTGATAAGCTTGTGCTCTACAAACTCGTCAAAGAGCTCACCTTGGAGCTGTCCGAGCGAGAGGTTCGGCTTCACATCGATGTTTTTTGATTTTAAAAACGCTAATATAGCCTCTTTATCGTTTACGATCTCTTGAGGTACCTCTCCAATAGTGTGAAGCGATTCGATAAGCGGTACTTCGCTGAACTTACTGAAATCGACCTCCATATCACCGTATGGGAGTACGATAGGCAGGTTGAGATGCTCGAAGAGGTATTCGAAATACTCTTTGGTAATCTTGATAAGATCTTTGTATGTCTTATATGCCCAATAGAACTCGATGGAAGTGAACTCAGGGTTGTGAGTGGCGTCCATACCTTCGTTTCTAAAGTTGCGGTTGATCTCAAAGACTGCCTCAAAACCGCCGACGATAAGGCGTTTGAGATAGAGTTCGGGCGCTATACGAAGATATCGGTCGATTCCGAGTGCATTATGGTGCGTCACAAACGGTTTTGCATTCGCGCCGCCTGCAATAGGGTGCATCATAGGCGTCTCTACCTCTAAGAAGCCCTTGTTCTCGAAGAAGTGGCGAGTAAGCGAGATCACTTTCGAGCGAATTTGAAAAGTCTTGCGAACATCGGCGTTCATAATAAGGTCAAGATAGCGTTTGCGATAGCGCGTCTCTTTGTCGGTGATACCGTGGAACTTCTCAGGAAGCGGAGCGACCGCTTTTGTGAGAAGCATGAGCTCATGAGCGTGAAGCGAGAGTTCGCCTTGATTGGTCACGAACGGAAAGCCGCTCACTTCGATGATATCGCCTACTTCGATATGCTTTTTAAAGATGTCGTTGTAGAAATCCTCCGGAAGATTGTCACGCGCTACGTAAACTTGCAGCATCGCGCTCTCATCTTCGATCTTCACAAAGCTTGCTTTTCCCATGACGCGAAAGAATTTGATACGTCCGCTTACCGTGTAGTGACGCTTTTCGTCACGCTTGTTCTCACGGTTGTGAAGATCCGAGTTTACGTTAAGATATTTTTGAATGGTCGTATTTCGTTTTGATCTATTAGAGTAGGGGTTGAATCCCAACTCTTTGAGTGTATTTGCTTTTTCGATTCTCTGCTGAACAAATTTGTTGTCAAATATCAATAGGTTTCCTTTATAGTGTTTTGTTTTTATCTTGGCATTGGCCGCAGATGCCGTATATCTGCATAGAGTGGTCGATCATCTTAAAACCGAGCTCACGAGCGATTCGGTGTTGACGAAGCTCGATCTGTTCATCGACGAACTCATGGATCGCTCCGCACTCCGTGCAGATGATATGGTCATGGTGCTCTTTGGCGCCTAGCTCATACTTTTTGCCCTGAGCCCCGAAGGAGAGCGAGGTGACGATATTGGAGTCCTCTAAAAGTGAAAGAGTGCGATAGACGGTCGCAATACCGGTGTTGAGTTCCGGAAAGCTCTTTTGAATGAGCTGATGCAACGCTTCGGGAGTAAGATGTTCATCGGAGTTATAGAGCGTCTCCAGTATGACCTCGCGTTGAACGGTAAACTTCAGGTTGTTCTTTTTGAGCAGAGCTTTGAAGTCGCTTAAG
Source organism: Campylobacterota bacterium (assembly GCA_014764025.1). Classification (GTDB taxonomy): domain Bacteria; phylum Campylobacterota; class Campylobacteria; order Campylobacterales; family Sulfurimonadaceae; genus JACXUD01. The sequence continues at coordinate 6,060 of JACXUD010000087.1, forward strand.
AGCTGATCGTACTCAACGGTCTTCTCATCAAAGTTCGTACCTATTTCCGACATTATCTATTGCTCCTTCTTCTCTTGAAGTGTTCTGTTCGCCTCCGACATTTCGCTGGAGACTTCATTCACTATTTTTTGCGTCTGCTCTTTGATAGAGCTCTCGATCTGCTTTTGCATCTTCTCTTGGGTCTCTTTGATCGTATCTTTTATATCGTCGTTCATCTTAACCGGATCGATCTTCATGATGAAGCCGCCCGTTTGAACCATGACGGGGAAGAGGATGCTGCTGTTCATTCTGTCCTCAAGCATCGATTGGATGGCTTTGATGTTATAGGCGGCATGGGCGATGACCGCTGCGATCAAGAAGAATTTGCTGGCTCCAAAGACAAAACCGAGCACTCTATCCATCGCGCCCAGACCGCTGAGTGAGCTCAGCTTTTTGAAGATCATGCCTACGGCTATCATAAGAAGCCAGAAGATAGCGAGAGTGACTAAAAAACCGGTGAAGTTGATCGCTGCCGCATTTTCGAATTTAAAGACCAGATCGCTTATCTGTCGTCCAACCTCATTGCCTACGCGCGATGCGATAAAGATACCGCCGATGATCCCGATAAGCCCGAAGAGCTCTTTGAAAAAACCGTTAAGGGTCCCTTTGAGACCGAGCATCAAGATGATGATCGCCGCTATAGTGTCAAAATAGTTGAATTCCATATCATATTTCCGTCAAGAGTTGATTTTTACCGCTTTTTTTAGCTTGATAGAGCGCTTTGTCGGCACGATCGATGAGTGAGTCGGGGGTATCGCCGGTTTTTATCTTCGTAGCACCGATGCTCACCGTGACGTTCAGCGACTGCCCTTGGTAGATAAGCTGGTTGTTTCGAACAAGCTCTAGCAGACGCGTCGAGATGCTAAAGCACTGCGAATCGTCGATACGGTTAAGGATAATGACAAACTCCTCACCGCCGTAGCGAAATATTTTATCGCCTTCGCGAAGCGTTTTTCTTAAGATGTTCGCGATAAAGATCAAGATTTTGTCCCCTGCGATATGCCCGTATCTGTCGTTGATCTGTTTAAAATCGTCGATATCGAGTATAAGCACGTGGAGAAGATTGTCGGCGATGGGCATATTGCAGATGGCTTTGAGATTGCTCATAAGGGCTCTTCGGTTTAGCACCTTTGTCAGAGGGTCGAGGTTGGTCTTTGCTTCAAGTGTTCTGATCTGGCGTGTAAGGGTGAGGATGGCATCATTGGCTTTTTTGATCTCATCGCTCATATGCGCTTGGATCTCGCTGAACTTTTCTGTGATGGCAGGGAGGTCTATTTGGGAGTGGCTGCACTCTAAGAGGGTCTTTTTTTGCATCTCTGCCAGCTCCTCGAAGCGGTCGTTCGTGGTGCCGTACGAGAGGAGACTCTGATTGGCTATCTCTTGATAGACGTTTTCAAAATAGAGTTTTGCATTGCTGATCGAAGTTGGGTCGTCCTCCGTTTCGGCAATGATGTGCGCCGATTCGTGCATATAGCTGACTACCTTGGCTTTTGGTGCGTCGTCATTCTCATTGATGAGGTCAACAAGGTTGTCACACATCTGTTTTACGAGTAGTATCAGTTCATCTTTTTGCATCGACTTTGTTCCCAAAAAATATCGTGTTATTATACACAGCTAAGCATAAAAAAATCTTTTATATATGGGCACCTCTAAAAACTCTACGTGCGATTTTAGAAGGAGCAATTTTTACTCTATTTATAGGAGGGGCTCGCACCTCCTAGCCAAAGCTAAGAGGAA
>JACXUD010000334.1 GCA_014764025.1 Campylobacterota bacterium
GCCTCTTGGGCTTTGTAGAGCTCCGCGCACCCTTTTGCAAGGTCACGGATCTTTAGAATGTAGTTGGCGCGCTCGGTCTGGCTGATCGCTTTGCGCGCATCGAGCGTGTTGAACGTATGCGAAGCCATCATACACAGATCATACGCAGGAAGCGGCAGTCCCGCTTCAAGCGCTCGGCGGCACTCGGCACTCTTGGCCTCAAACTCGGCAAAGAGCATCGCCGTATCGGCCACTTCGAAGTTGTATTTACTAAACTCGATCTCGCCCTCTTTATGCACGTCGCGATAGAGCGTCTTGCCGTGTTCGTTCTCGCCCCAAACGATATCAAAGACCGTATCGACCCCTTGCAGGTACATCGCCAGCCTCTCGGTTCCGTAGGTGATCTCGACGGCTACGGGGTTACACTCTAACCCACCGACTTGCTGGAAGTAGGTAAACTGCGTTACTTCCATCCCGTTGAGCCACACCTCCCAGCCAAGACCCCATGCGCCCAAAGTCGGCGACTCCCAGTTATCTTCGATGAAGCGGATATCGTGGTTTTTGACATCGAGCCCCAAAAATTCGAGCGATTTGAGATAGAGCTCTTGAATGTTGTTCGGCGACGGTTTAATAAGCACTTGGAACTGATAGTAGCTTCCAAGGCGGTTGGGGTTTTCGCCGTAGCGTCCGTCTGTGGGGCGGCGGCTTGGGGCAACATAGGCTACCGACCACGGCGTAGAGTCGAGTGAGCGAAGCAGCGTGGCCGGGTGAAAAGTCCCCGCACCCGCCGGAATGTCGTAGGGCTGAACGATATTGCACCCCTGCTGCATCCAGAACTGCTGAAGTTTTAAAAGCATCTCGCTAAATGTGATCATGTCATCTTCTTTAATAGAGTTATTTCGCGCAATTGTAACTAGGCTTTACTTTTTAATAACTAAAAACACTCTGCTGACACTTTAGGGCAATAATTTCACATGCCAAATATAGGGTATAATCCAAATCATGAAACAGCTTATCTATCTCTTTTTACTCACGCTTATCTTTGTCGGATGCGACAGTTCGACATCTTCAAGCAGCACATCCGCGCAGACGCCTACCACACCCGTAGTGACCGCTACGAAGAGCTCCATCCCTATGCTTGTGCTCTTGTTGAGCTATCAAGATCAAGCCATCACCTCCAGTGACGCGACATGGAGCAGCAAGATATTCGGCTCGAGCGACGGGCAGCTCAACAGCTACTACAACGAAGCGAGTGCAGGAAACTTCTCGTTTGCGATCGCATCAGAGAGCCAAGGAACTCCCAATGACGGAGTCGTGCGTGTGA
>JACXUD010000088.1 GCA_014764025.1 Campylobacterota bacterium
CTTATCGCCAATATCCCCCAAAATATGGCGAAGCTCATTATTTTAGAGCATATGAGCGGTTTAGAACTTCCGCAAAAGATTGGATCGTTTGAACTCAAAAAATCAAAAAAGTTCGGCAATACGACTCTGACCTACTACATATCGCCCGATATGGAATAAAAATTGCTATTTTCCTCTATATTCAGGGGAAAACATGAAATACTTAATACTTCTTTTAACGATCTATTCATCTCTTTTAGCAACGAAAGTACATGACGTTGCCTCCGTCGTAGGCGTGCGCGACAACCAGCTTATCGGCTATTCGCTTGTCGTTGGTCTTAAAAAGACGGGTGACGGCACCACTTCCAAATTCACGCTCCAGTCTATTTCCAACATGCTCAAAGCGATGAACATCGATATGCTTCCGGCTGATATCAAATCAAAGAACGTCGCGGCGGTCGTCGTAACGGCCAAGCTTGCACCTTTTGCAAGACAGGGGGATAAGTTCGATATTACCGTATCTTCTATCGGGGATGCAAAATCGCTTGAGGGCGGTACACTCTTGATGACGCCGCTCAAAGGGGTTGACGGCAAGATCTACGCTTTGGCTCAAGGGCCGATCAGCATCGGCGGACGCAACGAACGCGGTGCCGGTGCAGAGTCGCATCCGACATCGGGGCTTGTATTCGAGGGCGGTGTGGTCGAGCGTGAGATCAATATAGACCTCTTTCACCAGGAGTATGCGACGCTTTCGCTCAAAGAGTCGAACTTTAAAAACAGCGTGGCGGTGCAAAGAGCGATCAATGCCCATTACAATACACAGGTCGCCGTTGCGATGGATCCAAGAACCATCCGCGTACGGCGCCCGCAGAGCCACTCGATGATCGAGTTTTTGGCCGAGGTGCAAAATATCGACATGGACTACACCCCAAAAGAGAAGATCGTCATCAATGAGAGAACGGGCACCATCATCGCAGGCGTGGGGATAGAGGTGAAGCCGATCGTCATGACGCACGGCGATATCACCATCAAGATCAAAGAGCAAGACGATCCAAGCCAGCCAAGCGGCGCTATGGTCGTGGATCAGGATATGGTGATAGGACTCAACGAGAATGAGATCTATACAAAAACCGGAACGACGACGGTCGCCAATCTTGTTCGCTCACTTCGCAAGCTGGGAGCTACGCCAAAAGATGTCATCTCTATCTTAGAGGCGATGAAGAGTGCGGGAAGCATCTCGGCCGAACTGGAGATCATGTAATGATAGGCAGTCTCTCTACGCCGAACCTGCAGGCAGCCTTTATGGCGCGCGACCAAGAGCTCCCAAAGATCGAAGCTGGTACGCAAAATGCTGAATTAAAAAAACAGACCGATGCATTCGAGTCGATCATAGTCAAGATGCTTTTGGATAATGCGATGCAAGAGGAGAAGAATCTCTTCAGCGAACAGAACGATCCGGGCGACAAGATATATAAATCGATGTATCGCGAAGAGCTTGCCAAGGCAAGTGCCGGCGGGTTCGGTTTCTCGCAGATGCTCTACGAGTATCTTAGCGAGAAGCAAAAATAGGCTTTTGTATAAAGGGCACCCCTAAAGTTTTTTGGACAAAAAGCCGATATTGTGACTAAGAATTTCATTCAATGTGATGCAACAAAGGGTTTAAGATGATTTCACAGCTTAACAGTGCAGCGATACGTTCGGCGTACGCGAGCAATTTCGGTGAAGTAAAAGAGGGCGCCACTCCCAAAGGAGCGGCCGTAATTTCAAAACAGGGTGACTTGAGCAAAATAGAGAAACTCAGAGAAGCCATCGAATCGGGCAATTACAAAGTCGATATCGGTGCGCTCTCGGAGAAAATTGCCAAGGATCTTCTGCAATAATTTTATTAGGAGAGTATCATGTTGTCTCATCATCTACAAAGTGCTATTAACGATCTAAAAGATCTCATCACTATCACGGAGTCGGATATAGCAGATATAAAAGAGGCAAAAAACGAACCGCAGTTTCAAAGACACTCTTTAAAAGAGGAGAAGATAAAAAGCTTTGAAGCAAAAAAAGCGATGATCGACCATGAGATCTCATCCAAAATGAGTAAAAATCCCACAAAAGAGCTTAAAGATCTTCTAGATGAAAATGAGCATCTTGCCTTAGAAGAGCTTAAAAATCAGCTCTCAAAACTCAGAGACGTCAATAAACACTATGCAAGATTGGTTCTTGCCGTAAGCAACCTCTATAACACCTTTTTAGAACGCGTTATTCCTACAGAGATGCAAGGGTATGAGAAGGTAGCGGCAAAAAATCCAAAAATCTTGGAAGTGAGGGTCTAATATGGCCTCTATATTCAATGCTCTCAATATCGGCTACAGCGGGCTGAACGCCGCTCAAGTAGGGATCAATACCACATCCCACAACATCTCCAACGCAGAGACGGAGGGTTATACGCGTCAGCGCGTCATCAACTCGGCCGCTATGCCGCTCTACACCACAGCGGGAAATGTCGGAAACGGCGTTGATATCATGGAGATATCTCGTGTTTTTGACAATTTCGTATTCGATAGATATACGCAGATATCAGGTGATAAAGAGTACAGCGATTTTGAGAAAAAGACGCTAGAAGAGCTCTCTACCTATTTCCCGGAGATCGACGAGGTGGGGATCAAAGCAGACCTGCAAGAGTTCTATAACATGTGGCAGACATTTGCGGATAATCCTGACAACGATGCTATCAAATTGGCACTTGCAAAGCAGACGGAGACGCTCACGAACCATATTAAGCAGACGCAGTATCAAGTAACCAATCTTCAAGCGCAGATTAACGAGCAGCTCTCCGTGAACATTAATGAGGTGAACTCCATAGCAAAAGAGATTGCATCGCTTAATAAGTCAATCGATACGGCAGAGGCCGGGGACGTCTATCAGGCAAATGATCTGCGAGATAAAAGAAACGTTTTGGAGAGAGACCTTGCAAGACTTATCGGTGCAGAGATCAAAACCGGACAGCTCGAATCAAACATTCAAATAAACAGCAATGCAAATCTGCGCACCGGAAGCTACACCATCAGCGTGAACGGTTTTAATATCGTTGACGGCACTTCATATCACCCTATATACGTCTCCAAAGAGAATAGTCCAAACGGATTCTATGATGTTTCGTATAAACGACAAGACGGTGTATTGATCCCTATCGCCGAAGAGCTCAAAGGGGGCAGAATAGGTGCGATATTGAATCTACGCGGTGCCAATTTGAGTACGACCAGCGGTATGCCCACAGACGGAGTGATGCAAAACGTCGTGACCGAGCTCAACGCTTTTGCAACGAGCCTTATCGAGACCACGAACAATCTCTATGCGGCAAGCGCGACGAAGCGTATGAACTCGAATGTCATCGATGCCAATCCGGCCAACTCGATTCTCAACTCCTCTTTAAATGTCAAAGAGGGGGCTTTTGACGTCGTGCTTTACGATATTGACGGCAATGTGGCGGCAAGACGCCGTATAACGATCGATATCGGAACGACGATCACCGGCGTAGCGGGATCGAATTCGATCGAAGGGCAGTTCAAAACGCAGACGGATGATAATGGCGACGGAAACGCCACGAACGACATCGATGACTTTATCAATTTCAACTGGGCTACCTACCAAAACGGAGATAACGCAATTGAGTTTGTTCTAGATCCGCTTGCCGATTCAAGAGGGTATAAGTTCGCAATCGAAGACGTGCTAACTAACAACAATTTCAACTCCGGCTCGAACTTTGCAGGTGCATTCGGAATGAACCGTTTCTTTGACGGCGACAATGCGCTTAACATCAAGCTCAATACGGCTCTTAACGACAATCCGACCGCTTTAAGGGCAGGAAGTGCGCCTGATGCGGGTGATAACCGTGTAGCGCTCAATATGGTACAGCATCAGTTTGAGACATTCTCTTTTGCGGTCGGCAGCATCAACTATGATGCGACAACCTACGGGATGTTTGATTTGATCGCTACGGAGGTCGGTACGGCGACGAATTCGGCCATCTTTAGAAATGAGACCACGACGGCAAAATATAATGCTACCGAACTTGAATACTCATCGACATCAAAGGTCAATATAGACGAAGAGCTTACGAATCTGATCAAATATCAGACATCATACGGTGCGGCCGCGAAGATCATCACTACGATAGATCAGATGATGAATACGCTTCTTGGAATAAAACAGTAATCTTCACATGCCAAATAGAGCATCCGCATTTCCGGCAATCTCTTTGGGATTGCTTCTGTTTATTATCCTCTTTTCATTCGGCGGTTCGCTCATTTACACCGTCGATCCTCATGCACTCGATTCACATGCCATACTTTTTGCACCTTCGCCGCAGTATCCTCTGGGGACGGATCGTTTGGGCCGAGACCTCTTGGCACGGCTCATAGAGGGGGGCAAGATATCAATCGTTATCGGTGTCGGAAGCGCACTTATCGCCTCGTTCATCGGGTTGATCCTCGGATCGATTGCCGGCTATTTCAAAGGTTATATCGATAGAAGTTTTGTGATCGTCGTCGATCTTTTTTTAACTTTTCCGACCTTCTTTTTGCTTTTAGCACTCGTAAGCTATATAGACGCTTCGACTTTAGTTCTGATCGTCATCATATCGATAACCGGATGGATGACAACGGCAAGGCTGATTCGTTCTGAAAGCTATAAGATAACGTCGCAAGCCTACATCAAGATACTCAATATCGCGAAAGTGAGTAAAAGCAGGATACTGCTCAAATACTATGCGCCCCTGTTGGCACCTATATTCTTCGTAAGCTTCACCTTCGGGGTCGGCGGGGCGATTCTTGCCGAATCGGGTCTGAGCTTTTTGGGACTCGGCATCGTTCCTCCGCAGATAAGCTGGGGCACGATTCTTAGCAGCGGCAAAGATGTGATAGAGATTGCTTGGTGGGTCAGTTTTTTCCCTGGTCTCATGATCTTTCTCATTACCTTTTCACTAGTGAATATCTCGAACTATCTGCAACAGCTGACGAACCAAAAAGAGATACAGGCATAATTTTCACATGCCAAGATAAGAGTCCTCAAAGAGAAATATAGATACAATCCACGAAATTTTGGCATGTGAATATAAAAGAGAGATTTTATGGTTTTAATGATTGATAACTACGATAGTTTTACATACAATATTGTTCAATATTGCAAAGAGCTTGGTGCGGATTTGAAGATCGTTCGTAACGATGAACTGAGCATTGAAGAGATCGAAAAACTCTCTCCGGAGAAGATCATAATCTCTCCTGGTCCTGCTACGCCAAACGAAGCGGGCGTGACTCTTGCCGTGATCGAGCACTTTAAAGACAAGGTTCCTATTTTAGGGATTTGTCTTGGACATCAGAGCATCGCTCAGGCTTTTGGAGGCGATGTCGTGAGAGCGCCGCACATGATGCACGGCAAAACATCTCAGATGCATATCACTTCGCCTTGTAAAATCTTTGAGACCCTTCCTAACGAGTTTCGCGCTACGAGATACCACTCACTTATCGTAAAACGAGATACTCTACCGCAGAGTATCGAGCCGGTGGCGTATAGCATGGATGACGGTGAGATCATGGCCCTCAAGGTCAAAGATAGAGAGATCTACGGAGTGCAGTTCCATCCAGAATCGATCATGAGCCAATACGGGCACGAGATAATCGGGAACTTTTTGAAGATATGACCTACCGTATTGCACTCTATCTCCTTCTTGGATTAGATGCAATAGTTCTCTTTTGGCAGACCAACCAGCTTTCGATCTCATATCACGAAGCAGTGATATTCTTTGATCAAAAGGGATTCCTACACCACCTCGTCAATTTTTCAACTCACATTTTAGGTTTAAACGATTTTGCCCTCCGTTTGCCGATGATCTTGATGCACATCGCCAGTGCCTTGCTTCTCTACGCTATTGCCGCTTTTTATATCAAAACAGACAGAGAACGTCTATGGCTTGTAGGGGTTTTTCTCTTCCTGCCCGGTCTTTTCAGCTCCGCTTTGCTTGTCGATAAAGCTGGTGTGATCATATTCTTTACCTTCTTGTTTGTGCTTCTGTACGAAAAGGGGCATATAAAAAGCAGTTATCTGCTTCTACTACTTATGCTCTTTTTGGAAAATGGGTTTATATACCTCTACTTCTCTTTGATCTTCTATGCCATATATAAAGGCGAACGATATTTTTCTATATACGCGTTTTTGCTGATGGTTGGCGCTTACTATTTTTACGGGATAGATACGTCGGGTCTGCCGAGAGGGCATTTTTTAGATGCCATAGGGCTCTATGCGACCGTTTATACGCCTATCATATTCATCTATTTGGTTTATGTTTTGTATAGAAAAGCGCTTCTAAGGGAGTTTACGCTGCCATGGTTCATCGCTTCAAGCGTTTTGCTCCTCTCTTTGGCGCTATCGTTTCGTCAGCCTCTCAATATTGAAGATTTCGCACCTTATCTTGCCGTCGCATTGCCGTTGGCCGCAGCTACATTTATCGGCTCTTACCGCGTAAGACTCCGAGAGTTTCGAGGAAACTACAGAGTTCTCTTTACGATTGCCGTCTCCTTTTTGGCCATAAATCTAGCGGTAATGCTATTGCATAAAGAGCTTTATCATATCCTATCAAGGCCATCGTACCATTTTGCATACAAACTTCATATAGCCAAAGAGCTCTCCGAAGAGCTTCATAAAAGAGGGATATCGTGCATCAACACGGACAGAGAGATGCAAAAGCGCCTACGATTCTACGGTGTGTCAAAATGCGACACTCATTTTATCAAACCTTACAAAAAAAATAACTGCGAAGGCAGTAGTGTAACAATTCGATACAGTAAAGTGCCGATTTACAAAGTTTGTGTTACGAAAATAAACAACAATTAAATCAATCTTAATATAAATCATAAATTGAGCTCATTAATCAGATTATATGTGATAAAATTTGCCCAAACATAAAATAGGGAGTTGCAATGGCTCAAAAAGCGATTAGAGAATATGACGCAAAGTCGATTTTGGCTAAGCATTGGAATAAGTACTTTCCAAACTTTACATATGCTTACGAAACTATCATGGTTCGCAACGGATCAGAGTTAACAGAGGCTGCTAAAAATAATAGCTGGTTGAACGAGAAAACACTTGTAGCAAAACCGGATATGCTTTTTGGTAAACGCGGTAAAAACGGATTGGTTCTTTTCAAAGATGCTAAACCGGGCGATGTTACATTGGCAAAAGCTGCATCATGGATTGATGAGAAGTCTTCATCTAAACAATCCGTATATTTCTCTTTTGACGGTGATACTCCGACGGGAGAGGCAAAAACAGATATGCTTACTCACTTCGTCGTTGAGCCGTTTACGCCGCATACACAAGAGGAAGAGTACTATATCTCTGCTACATGTGTCGGTGATGATGACGTACTTTACATGTCTGCTGAAGGCGGTATGGAAGTTGAAGAGAATTGGGATAAAGTTGTAGAAGTGGCGTTCCCGATTACGGCAACTGAAGAGGAAATTGCGGCTAAGATCACTGCAAATATTCCAAAAGATGTTGCAGAGAAAGATAAAGCGGGTTTTGCTGAATTTGCAATCGGATTCTTTAAAGCATACCGTGAATTAAACTTCGCATATCTTGAGATCAACCCATTCGTTATGCAAGGCAATAAAATCGAACTATTAGATATGGTTGCTAAACTTGATGATACTGCAGGATTTATGATGACTGAGCAGTGGGGTGATGTTGAATACCCGACAGCATTTGGTATGGAAGAGAAATCTCCTGAAGTAAAA
>JACXUD010000335.1 GCA_014764025.1 Campylobacterota bacterium
GCACCGGAGCCAAAAGAGTTTATCCATTTTGAGTAGAACTGATTTTTAGTTGAAAGTATTTTTAAAGAAAAATTTAGATAAAATTCGCAACTTTCTACATTTTAAATGAGACTAAATAAGGAGAGAGAGTGTTTGACGTATTAACCGATTCATTTACGAGTGCTATTCGAAAGATTCGCTTCCATGATGACGACAAGGCATTGAACAACGCTCTTAGTGAACTTAAAAAAGCTCTTTTAAAGGCCGACGTCAATCATAAGATCGTCAAAGAGCTTTTGCAAAATGTACAGATAGAGACAAAACAAGCCGGAATCGGCAAAGATCAGTTTCTAAACGCTCTAAGATCGAATCTTCACAAGCTCCTCGAGATAGGCGGCAACAGAGGATTCGTGTTTGCATCAAAACCGCCGACGGTAATCTTGATGACGGGTCTTCAAGGGTCGGGTAAGACTACGACGACGGGAAAACTTGCCAACTATCTCAAGAATAAGAAGAAAAGAGTTTTGGTCGTTGCAGCCGACTTGCAACGTCTAGCGGCTGTTGAGCAGCTTCGTCAAATCACGGCAAAACTTGAAGTTGAGCTCTATGAGGATGAGAGTACGAAAAATCCGGTAGAGGTCGTCAAAGCGGCACTTAAAAAGGCCCAAAGTTCACTCTACGATGTCGTACTGATAGATACGGCCGGCCGTTTGGCGATCGATGCCGAACTTATGGATGAGCTAAAAGCCGTTAAAGAGGCGGCTGACCCGGATGAGATATTCTATGTTGCAGATTCGCTTACGGGACAAGATGCGATCAAAACGGCGACGAGCTTTAAAGAGCAGATCGGTATTGACGGTGTCATCCTCAGTAAATACGACGGTGATTCCAGAGGCGGTATTGCCCTTGGACTCTCATCGCAAGTTCAAGTGCCGCTTCGTTTTATCGGTAGCGGTGAGAAGATGGAAGATCTTGAGGTCTTCTTGCCTGATCGCGTCGTCAATCGCCTTATGGGTCTTGGAGATATTGAAGGTCTTGCAGAGAAGACATCTTCAATTATCGATGAAAAGACGGCAAAGCAGCTCACAAAAAAGATTCAAAAGGGTCAATTCAACTTTAATGACTTCATTGAACAGATGGAGAGTATGAAGAAGATGGGAAGCATGAAGTCGCTGCTTGGAATGATTCCTGGTATGGGAAACATGGCTCAAGCGATCAAAGATTTTGATTTTGAAAACTCGAGCGAGCTTAAAAACATCAAAGCTATGGTCTCTTCAATGACCAAAAAAGAGCGTGA
>JACXUD010000089.1 GCA_014764025.1 Campylobacterota bacterium
GGCAAAAGAGCTGCAAGAGCATTTTGGCATGCCGCAGCAAAACTCGGCGCACCGCGAGCACTCGACCGAGGTGCAGTTTGCACTGCTTAAACACTACATTTCACATGCCAAGATAGTCGAGCTTGTCTATTCCCATGAAACACCGCACAATATCGCTCGGGTGATCGAGCATGTTTTAAACAAAGAGGGTTGGGGCGTGATTATCAGCACCGATCTGAGCCACTTCTACACCCAGACCCAAGCCAATATTTTAGACAACATCTGCATCGAGGCTATAGAACAACTTGACACGAAAAGACTACACGAGGGGTGTGAGGCGTGCGGCATTATAGGGGTAGAGGCGATGATGATCGCCGCGCAAAATAACGAGCTAAAGCCGACTATTTTAGACTACCGCACAAGTGCGGATGCCAGCGGCGATAATAGCCGCGTGGTGGGCTACTTAAGTGTTGCTTTTAGCTAAACTCACGACGAACAACTGCAGCGGATATTGGTGCGTTTTGGAACGCTTGCGGAGTAGCTCTCATAGGCTTCGTTTTTTTCATACGGCTCTTGGGCGATCTCAAGCAGCAGAGCCACTTTAGAGAAATCGAGCCGCTCGGCATGTGAAATGGCATCTTCAAGGATGTAGTTTTTAAGCACATATCGCGGATTGATGCGCTGCATCTTGGCAAGCCGCTCCTCATCGCTTTGGCTCTCTTTTTGAAGCCTCTCTTTGTAAGCCTCTTGCCACTCGATGCTTACGCGCTCATGGAATTTGGCATGTGAAAGTTGCGCAAAAAAGTCGGTGTAGTCGATCTCATTGAGCTCCAAACTGCTTAAAAGCCCAAGTATTAAAGCCGCATCATCTTCACATGCCGACTCTAAACCAAGCTTCTCACGCATCAGCTCATAGTAGCGCTTTTTATATCGCCCTATAAAGGTGTTCACATAGCTCTTTAAAACCTCGATATCGCATATCGCCCCAAAGGCGTGGGCAAGCGCGGCAAGGTTCCACTGCACGATATAGGGCTGATTCTCGAAGCTGTATCGCCCCTCGTAATCCGAGGTGTTGCAGATGAATTTTCTATCATACGCCTCCATAAAAGCATAAGGGCCGTAGTCTATCGTTTTGCCCTCGATACTCATATTATCCGTGTTCATCACCCCGTGCATAAACCCCACGCTCTGCCAGTGCGCCACCATCTCAAGGCTTCGATCACACACGGCAAAAAAGAGCTCCTCGTAGGGGTTTTGCGCCTCTTTAAGTTCGGGGTAGCTCTGCGCTATGACATAATCTGCCAGCATCTTCACATGCCGCTCTTTATGCTCGCCAAGGTAAGCAAACTCGAACGAACCAAAACGCACCCACGAGCTAGAGGCTCGCATCACGATAGCGCCGCGCTCGATGCGCTCGCGGTAAACTTTGGTGTCGGATGTGATAATAGCGAGTGCTCTTGTCGTAGCGATTCCCAGCGAGTGCATCAGCTCGCTTGCAAGATACTCACGGATGCTTGAGCGCAGCACCGCTCTGCCGTCGCCATCGCGAGAGAATGCCGTTCTCCCTGAGCCTTTTAGCTGCAAGTGCCAGCCGCCCAGCCGCCCAAGGTTAAGCGCCCTGCCATCTCCAAGATTCGGTACGAAATAGCCGAACTGATGGCCGCTGTAGGCGTTGGCATGGGGTTTTGAACCATCTAAAACAAGTTCGCCGTTAAGCCATTTCACAAAATCTTCGCCCCTGAGATGCAAAGTGTCAAGCCCCATTTCACATGCCAAACGCTCATTAGCACTCACTAACACCGCGTTAGTGAGCGGCGAGGCAGTGCGAAGCTCGTAAAATCTTCTATCTAGCATCTCAAGATGCGAAGAGTCCAAACATAGATCTCTCATATTCATCCTTTTCTTTTCGACTTATATCGCTCGCGAGCCAAAAAAAGAATCACAAAAAGAAACTAAATTCAAACTCTTATGCATTACTAACATTAAATGGGTATATTTCATGCATAATATTTTGATATACTATGCAGAGATCTCAAAGGAGTTATGGATGGGTATCATCGGGCGTCAGGCTATCAGCAATGTCCAGGGTCAGATAGAGCTTTACGATATTCTCTTTCGTCAAGAGCACCAAAAACACGACATCCATAACGACATCGCCATCTCCGCTTCGGTACTTGACCGCATCCTTAACACCTTCGGTGCCGATCGCGTCCTTGGCCCCTACAAGGGGTGCTTGAAGGTCGATACCGAATTTTTGCAAAACGACATCATCGGCACCATTCCAAAAGAGCGTTTCGTTCTGATGCTGCTCCAATCGACACTTGCCGATGAGCACCTCTTGGGCATCGTGAGCGAACTGCATAAGCAGGGGTTCGTATTTGGCATCAACGACTTCAAAGTGACCCCTCAAAACGCCAATACGATCGCGCCGCTGCTTCCTTTTATCGACTACATCAAGATAGACACCCTCACAAGCGACTCCAAGCTGGCTCTTATGTTCGCCAAAAAGCTCACGTCGCTGGGCAAGCGGGTCATCGCCTCGAAGATCGAGACCTTCGAGAGCTACCAAGAGTATCTCAGCCACAAGACAGAGCTCTTTCAAGGCTACTACATCGAACGCCCCTGCGAGCTCGAGACCGACTCGCTCAGCAGCGACCACGAGAGCATTTTGCGCATCTGGGATATGCTGCGCCGTGACGTAAGCATCGGCGAGGTGGTCGATGCGCTCGAGAAGAACCACATCCTCGCGCTTCAGCTTATGCAGTTCATCAACTCCTCCTTCTTCTCGTTTTCACGCCCTATCAGGTCTATTTTACAGATCGTCAATCTGCTGGGGCGTCGTGCGCTCTCGAACTGGCTGCTGCTGATGATGGTATCATCAAACAACAACAAAAAGGTGAACCATCCGCTGATTTTGATGGTAATAAACCGCACCGAGATCATGTGCGGCCTTGCCAAGCTCATCGACCCGAAAATATCCAAAGACGACCTCGAGACCGTCTATCTGGTGGGAATGCTCTCGCTTATCCATCTGCTTTTAAACATAGAACACCGTATCTTCTTGCACAAGCTCAACGTCTCCGAAGAGATCGAAGAGGCGATGTTCGAGGCCACGAGCTACTGGGGGCAGCTGCTCACCATGACGCGTTATATCGAGCACGCCGACAGCGAATCTCTGCGTCCTTACATTCAAAAATATCACCTTAAAACCGAGCAGATAGAGCTGATGATCGTCGAAGCGATGGAGCGCGTCAATGCGTTCGATGAGCTTCTAAACCAAGATTTTTAAAACCAAAGCGAGCAACATGAGTATAGAACCTTTTATTCATAACGAAGAGGAGATCGTCCAGATCCTGCTAGACAACACCGGTGATATGCTTTGTGTTTTGGACCTCTTGGGCCAAAAACCGAAGGTAGTCTATATGAACAAGACCGCCAAAGAGATATTGGGCTATACCCTTGAGGAGCTCAACGCCATAGGCATAGAGGCTATCCGCCGCCCCTTCAATGAATCCGATGAGTTCGCTCTGCATCTTAGCGAGCTTCAAAATAGAGGCAACGCCGTTGACTACGTGAGGCTTCTGTGCAAAGAGGGTTGTGAGTTTCCCGCAGAGGTAAAGGCTAAGATCGTAAATCATAACGGCAAACTCTTCAATATCGCCGTCGCCAGAGATATCACGGAGCGCTTCAACTATGAGGTGAAGCTCGAAGAGGAGATCGATGCCAAGACAAAAGAGCTCCAAGAGAATCTCAATAGGCTCAGAAGCTTTCAAGCCATACTAGATGCCAACACCATCCTCACCACCACAGACAAAAACGGCATCATCACCTATGCTAACGATCGCTTTTGCGAGCTCAGCGGCTACACCCAAAACGAGGTGGTAGGAAGACCGCACAACATAGTACGCCACAAAGATACCCCCAAAGAGACCTTTAAAGAGCTCTGGAGCACGATACGAAAAGGGCAGATCTGGCAGGGTCAGATCAAGAATAGAAAGAAGAACGGCGACTACTATATCGTACAGACCGCTATCGTCCCCGTGATGAACAGCAGCGGCGAGATAGAGGAGTATATCTCTATCCGCCACGACATGACCGAGATATTCAAAAAGCAAGAGAAGATAGAGGAGCTGGCGCGCACCGACTCGCTTACGGGTCTGGCAAACCGTTTTAGCCTCAGTGAAGAGCTCTCAAAGATAACCCAAGGGAGCATGGCGCTCATCGATATCAACCGTTTTCACGAGATCAACAACTTCTACGGAGATGCCATCGGCGACAAGGTGCTCAAAGCCTTTGCCAAAAAACTCGCCTCTAAAATGAAGAGGGGATTCAAGCTCTTTCATCTTCAAGGCGATGAGTTCATCATCCTCAATACGACCCTTCCGCGAGATCTCTTCACCGTCGAGATGATAGAGCTCAACCGCTACATGAGCAACGAGGTCATCACCGTGGATGAGCGCTACTTCTACATCCAAACGACCATAGCGCTTGCATTCGAATCTCCCGAGCTGCTGCTCTCAAGCGTCAATCTCGCCAACACCTACGCCAAGAACAACAAGCTCTCGTTTAACACCTACAGCCTTGAGACATCGCTTGAGCGAGAGTATAAAGAGAACCTCGAGTGGGCGATGAAGATCAAAAAGGCGATCCTCGAAGATCGCATCACCGCCTTTTTCCAGCCCATCGTCTGCACCAAGACGCAAGAGATCTACAAATATGAGGCGCTTGTGCGGCTTATCGACGAAGACGGGAGCGTCATCAGCCCCTTCTTCTTTTTGGATAAGGCAAAACGCTCGAACCTCTATAAAGAGATAACCAAAAAGGTGATTGATAAAGCCTTCAATATGAGCATGAAGAACGAGATCAACTGCGGCATCAATATCTCGATGGAGGATATCGCCAACCCCACTATCCGCCACTATATCTTTGAGAAGCTCGATTCACTTGAGCACCCCGAACGCATCAACTTCGAGATCGTAGAGTCCGAGGGTATCCAAAACTTAGAGGAGATCAACGAGTTTATCCAGACCATTAAATCTTTTGGGTGCCTCATCGCCATCGACGACTTCGGTACGGGATACAGCAACTTTGCTTATCTCTTGCAGCTCAACGCCGACATCATCAAGATCGACGGCTCGCTCATCAAAGAGATCGCGCACGACCAAGACACCTACGACATCCTCAAGACCATCGTGAGCTTTGCAAAGATCAAGAACCTCAAAACCGTCGCCGAGTTTGTGAGCTCGCCTCAGATTCACCAAAAGGTGCTCGAGCTCGGCATCGACTATTCGCAGGGCTACCTCTTCGGCGCTCCGCAGGCAATAGAGTAGGATATTCACATGCCGCTTTGCCATCAGCTTACCAAACACTCCTACATGAGCGTGCGAAGCGGCTCGCACATGATCGACTGGGACTCACAGCCGCGAAACCACAAGATCTACCCGCACTTCTATCCAAGATATAAGCTCGAATCACTCCCATCGCTTGCCTTTTTAGAGCTAGCAGGGGGGATCACGGCCAAAAAAGAGTTTCCAAACACCGTCTATTACCTGCGCAGCGTACCGAGTGCGGGCGGGCTCTTTCCCTTTGAGCTCTATTTGCAGATTCGCGCTGATTACGGCATTCCAAAGGGGCTCTATCACTTTGAGCCCCATAGCGCATCGCTTGTTTTGCTGCGAGAGATCGGGCGCGAAGGGGTCGAGCCCTATTTTGGCTCAAACGCTTCGCAAGAGGGGATCATCTTCTTGATATCGGCTCCCTATTTTCGCTCATCGTGGAAGTATCGCGACCGTGCTATTCGCTATATTCTGCTTGATAGCGGTCATCAGCTGGGGGCTCTTCAAGCCGCTTTGGCATGTGAAAATATGGCATGTGAAATAGTCTGGGATTTCGACAAGATCGCACTTGCAAAGGATTTCGGGTTTGGCGAAGAGGAGCTCTTTTTGGCCGCCGTCTTCTCATCAAAGATAGATGAATCAAAAGAGAGAATCCCCCTCAAGTCGCCGCTGCCCTATGTGAGTGCCTGCGACTACTACATCCCCAACGAGTTTGTGAAAAAGGCCTATAACGATACGGTGCACTATCATGCCAAACCGACGCGCGATCTGCCCTTTTTTCAAAACACCCCCAAAGAGATTTTAGAGAGCGCCATCATCAAACGCCGCTCTATTCGCGGCTTTAGCCAAAAGAGTATCAGCGCTGAAGAGTTTAGCTTCATCATGCAAGATATCACCCTCTTTGCCCTAAAGCATAACATCGATATCTTCTACACCGCCCACCTCATCGACGACCGTGCACGCGGACTCTACAAGAACGAGGAGCTTATAAGCGAGGGGGATTTTCGATCCAAATCGCGCTACTTGGCGCTGGAACAAAACCTTGGCGGGCAGAGCGCGGCTACTTTTTACATAACTTCAAACGAGGTAGAGTGCTACCAAAAAGCAAACATGATTGCGGGGCTTATCGGCCATCTCTTCTATTTGCGCAGCGAGATCTTAGGTGTAGGGTGCAGCGGTATAGGCGCCTACTACGACGATGAGGCGAAAACATTTCTGCAGACACAAAACAACATCCTCTATCTTGTGGCCGTAGGGAGATAGTTCAATGTGTTTTTATGCTACAATGACTCTATTAAGGGCACCTCTAAAAACTCTACGCGGCTTTAGCTTTAGGAGTGCCCTTAAGTATAAGGATAGGTTATGAGAGATAGGGATGAATCAGACGCTCTATTGAAAGAGCGCTTCGAGCTTGCCCTGCAAGCGACAAAAGACGGCCTATGGGATTGGGATCTGATAAACAACGAGGTCTATTTCTCCCCTCGATGGAAAGAGATGCTAGGCTATAGAGATGATGAGTTTGCAAACGACGCCGCTCTTTTTTTTGCGCATATCCACCCCGACGACCAAAAACGTCTCCATACAGCGCTCCAAAAACACTTTGAAGATCCGCATAAAAATCTCTACGAAGTAGAGGTACGTCTGCGCTGCAAGGACGGCAAATATAAGTGGATCCTCACCCGCGGCAAAAGCTCGCTCGATGCCGATGGCAAGCCGCTGAGAATGGTCGGTTTTCATACCGATATCTCGCACCGCAAAGCCAGCGAGCTCAAACTCTACGACGCAAGCAGAATCCAAAGCGCCGTCTTTAACAGCATAGAGTATTCGCTTATCCAGACCGATAAAGAGGGGCTTATCGTCTCTATAAACAAAGGCACGCAGCAGATGCTAGGCTACACCCCGCAAGAGCTCGTAGGGATCCACACCCCGATGATTATCCACAAAGCCTCCGAGATTGAACAAAGAGCCAAAGAGTTCTCACAAGAGCTTGGAAGAGAGGTTGCCGTTGGTTTTGAGACCTTTATAGCCAAGACGAACCTGGGGCTGCCAAACGAACATGAGTGGAGCTACGTCACAAAAACGGGAGAGGAGATCCCCGTCGTGCTCTCCGTTACGGCACTTCACGATCAAGAGGGGCGCGTCAACGGCTACATCGGCATCGCCAAGGATATCAGCAAAGAGAAGTCCATCCAAGAGGAGCTCTTGCAGAGCAAAGAGCTTCTCAATGAGGCTCAGCACCTCTCTAATATCGGAAGCTGGTCGCTCGATATCAAAAAGAATCTCCTTACATGGTCGGATGAGATCTTCAATATATTCGAGATAGATAAAGATGAGTCTCAAGCCTCCTACGAATATTTTTTAAGCGT
>JACXUD010000336.1 GCA_014764025.1 Campylobacterota bacterium
CTTCGAGTAGAAGCCTTTGAGTTTGAGCTTCATGAGGTCAGAGTCGTGCTCATACCCAAGGTCGATCTCTTGATTCGTCACTTGGTCTAGGTTTTGATTGCCCGAGCCGCCGATGTAGAGCTCTCTTGCATCGGGAACACGGTTGGCTTGACCGATCCCTGCAAAGAGTTTGTTTGACTTGTCAAGGTTGTAAGTGGTCACAAGGTTTGCATTGATACCCGTGTAGTCGTTCTCTACTTTCGTTACGTCCGCAGGAGAGACGTTTGTCTGGTCATAGCGAAGCCCCAAAGTAAAGCCAAGATCACCGTATGAGCGCTCAAGCTTTGCAAAGAGAGCGTTGTTGCGCGTTGTAGTATCGGTAAGACTTACGCTGATAGAGGCCGGATTGACCATCCCCGTGGTTGCCGATGTCCCGAATTTGACACCGCCCCATGTTCTTTTGCTGCCATCAAGCCCTACTAAAAGATCAAAGCCGTCGATATCGAAACTGTTTTTGAGCTTGACTCCCTGCATGGTCGTTTGTAGCTGGTTTGTCATATAGGTAGCCGCACCCGTAACTCTGTATTGCGTGCTCATCGGGTGATCGACGTCTGAGTAGTAGTATTGAATGTTGATGTTTTTGTAGCTATCGGTGATATCTTTGACGTCATACGCTACGCTGTAGATGTTTGAGTAGTCATAGACCGCATCCATCGGAGTATTGGCATAAAGAACGTCATCGCTCTTGTTTTTTGTCATGCTGATTTGAAGCTCTTGATCCTCAGTCACGCTGATGTGCGCTTTGGCCATGACGCTCTTTTTGGTGTAGGCTTTGATATCCGAGTATTGAGCGGCATAAGCGTTCGGAGATTTGCTTGCCTGTTCGGCTAACGTATCACCGTTACCGTCTCTGTATTGATCGCTCGATTCGTTCGAAGCGCTCACCAAAAGACGGATGACGTCGTTTCCTCCGCTGATAGTTGCGCCGAGTTTGTTGTAGCCCCAGCTGCCCGCACCGAAGTTAAGCTCGCCGTGAAGATCTTTGCTCGGTTTTTTGGTCGTGATCTTCAGTCCGCCGCTCATCGTCCCAAACGTCTCGACGTCGTAAGGCCCTTCGATGACCGTGATCTCGTCAATTTGGCTAGCCAAAATGTGCGAAACCGGCGGGTCCATGCGGTTTGGACACGCGCCGCACACTTTTGTGCCGTCAACTTCGATAGAGATATTGTCACGCTTTTGGCCGCGGATAAAGATATCGTTGGCAATTCCGCTGCGGCGGCTCATGTCGAT
>JACXUD010000337.1 GCA_014764025.1 Campylobacterota bacterium
TTGCCGCTATAATTGCGCCCATGAAATACTACGGCTATGAAACATTTAAAGAGGATACCCTGTCCCTCTTAAAAAAGATAGGTGAGTTCAAAGCGACCTCTATAGTCTGTATCGCGCGAGGGGGCTTTACGCTTTCACATGCCATCAGCGAAGCGCTGGATATTCGAGATGTACAGACGATTCGTACGGAGCTCTATGATGCAAGCGCAAAACGAAAAGAGATCACCCTCTTTGGAAGCTGCAGTTTTAAACCCGGTTCAAGAGTGCTTGTGCTTGACGATATAGCGGACAGCGGCGAGACCCTTATGTATGTGATGAACTTTTTGGCATGTGAATATAAAGAGATCGAGTTTCGTTCAGCGACGCTTTTTTACAAAAAAACATCGTGTTATGAGCCGCACTATTGGGTACAAGAGGCAACCGAGTGGATAGATTTCTTTTGGGAACGGGACTTTAAGTAAGCTAGATACTGACAACCCTGTTGCGGCCTGTTTTTTTGGCTTTATAGAGAAGCTCGTCGGCTCTTTTGATAAGAGATTCCAAATCCTCGTTGGCACGATACTGCGCGACCCCAAAGCTTGCCGTGATCGCAAGATTTTTGGAGCTATGTCGCGACTCCTCGATGGCTTGGCGGAAATTAGAAGCGATCTTTGAAGCTATATAGATATCCGCGTTGGAAATGAAGACGATAAACTCTTCGCCGCCGAGACGAATAAGGGCATCTTTTTTGCGGATTGATTTTTGAATAAGCGTGGCAATCGATATTAAAACTTCATCCCCTATGTCATGCCCGTAGGTATCGTTGACCTTTTTAAAGTAGTCGATATCCATGATAATGAGTGAAAAATTCTCCTGATAGGCCTTGTATTTTGCCGTAAGCGCATGAAATTTATCTTCGGCACCGTAGCGATTGTAGGCTTTGGTAAGCGGATCGATGACGCTTCTTGTCTCGCTTTGAACAAGTTCGCTTCTAAGCTCTTTGGCGCTTTTGATCTGTTTGTGCAGTAGGGCAAGCAGATTTGCAAGCTGTAGATGGCAGTGCTCGCTCGAGAGCGTCGATATTATGTTAAACGATGCCGCAAGTGCCGAGAAACGGCAGTACTCTTCAATGGGAGTGACGATGACAAGAGGGGTCTCTTTGTTCTCTATGTCGCTGCTGATAGCCTCTAAAAACTCGATGCAGGTCTCATACCCAAGCTCTCCGTCGAAGGCGATGATATCGACACTGTGGTCGATAAGATACTCAAGCGCTTCAAAGAGACCCGA
>JACXUD010000338.1 GCA_014764025.1 Campylobacterota bacterium
ATTACAAAACGACCCGATTTTTAGGGGATTGAAACCCCTCTCTATCTCTCCAATATACTGTTACGGCATAATTACAAAACGACCCGATTTTTAGGGGATTGAAACATAAGCCCAATCGGATAATTTTTGTTCTGTTTTTGTTATTACAAAACGACCCGATTTTTAGGGGATTGAAACTCTTTACTTGAAAGCAAAGATTGAGAGTACAAACATTACAAAACGACCCGATTTTTAGGGGATTGAAACATAAAATATAGTGTTTATATTGTATTCTACTAAGTCATTACAAAACGACCCGATTTTTAGGGGATTGAAACTTTATCCTTTCTGCTAGTCTTTCAGCCATTCCGATTACAAAACGACCCGATTTTTAGGGGATTGAAACGTATTATTATGTCAATGTTAAAGCCATGCCTAAAATTACAAAACGACCCGATTTTTAGGGGATTGAAACAGCACCAAATCCATCCGCACGCCCTATAGATTCATGATTACAAAACGACCCGATTTTTAGGGGATTGAAACTCACCTATTAGAACATTTGGTTTATTAGTCTTTATTACAAAACGACCCGATTTTTAGGGGATTGAAACTTTGACAGTTTATCAATTTTCTTTTTGATACTCTTATTACAAAACGACCCGATTTTTAGGGGATAAAACGACCCGATTTTTAGGGGATTGAAACTTTTTTTGTTTAACACTTATCATAAGTTTATCCATTACAAAACGACCCGATTTTTAGGGGATTGAAACATTGAAGATAAGCTTTTGGTTGGCTCTATGTCATGATTACAAAACGACCCGATTTTTAGGGGATTGAAACTACCCCCTTTAAGATTTTAGCATTATATAGATAAGTTGATTACAAAACGACCCGATTTTTAGGGGATTGAAACACAAGAAAGAAACGAGCTTATGAAGCAGATCGAGATTACAAAACGACCCGATTTTTAGGGGATTGAAACAAAATAGCTGTTTTACCTGTTTCGATTAAGCCATTACAAAACGACCCGATTTTTAGGGGATTGAAACACTAATATAGTAGGTTTTTTAGTCTTGTTTTTTTATTACAAAACGACCCGATTTTTAGGGGATTGAAACAAATATATTTTTTTGATGTTTTTAATCAAATTATTACAAAACGACCCGATTTTTAGGGGATTGAAACTTTTTGTCTAATCTGCCATCTTCTATCATTTTATATTACAAAACGACCCGATTTTTAGGGGATTGAAACTTTATTCTTACGGGCTGCAGCTCTGGCTTTCCTTTATTACAAAACGACCCGATTTTTAGGGGATTGAAACTTGTAATGGTGTACTATTAGGTAATCCAATGTAAATTACAAAACGACCCGATTTTTAGGGGATTGAAACGCACGGTAGTTTTTTTAGTCTTGGTTTTTGGTTTAATTACAAAACGACCCGATTTTTAGGGGATTGAAACATGCTTGCAGAGCTTCATAGTCCACAACTTCTGTGATTACAAAACGACCCGATTTTTAGGGGATTGAAACTATCCTTTTTAGTACTTTATTACAAAACGACCCGATTTTTAGGGGATTGAAACACCTCTCTTACAATTTTTAGTGTGTTGTTCAGTAATTACAAAACGACCCGATTTTTAGGGGATTGAAACACATTTACCATGTTACCTTCCTTAAGATTTTAGCAATTACAAAACGACCCGATTTTTAGGGGATTGAAACTAATCGAAGTAATTAATTTCTTTATCATACTCATTACAAAACGACCCGATTTTTAGGGGATTGAAACTACATTGAGTTTACGTTATACTCCACCTCATCATTACAAAACGACCCGATTTTTAGGGGATTGAAACTTAATAAAATCTCTATATGTACCCTCAGGGTACAATTACAAAACGACCCGATTTTTAGGGGATTGAAACAATTGCAACTGCTCTTATTAGTGTCTCTTTCATTTATTACAAAACGACCCGATTTTTAGGGGATTGAAACGAGATTACTTTTTTCATTTTTTATCCTTTATTTTTATTACAAAACGACCCGATTTTTAGGGGATTGAAACTTTTGTAATTTAGCTTTAGCCTTACGGGCTGCATTACAAAACGACCCGATTTTTAGGGGATTGAAACTTTGGCTTCACTATTAGAATGATTAACATTAAAATATTACAAAACGACCCGATTTTTAGGGGATTGAAACCAATTACTTTTTTCATTTTCTTATCCTTTATTTATTACAAAACGACCCGATTTTTAGGGGATTGAAACACATTAACAAAAATATTTTAATCATTGGTGTCCCATTACAAAACGACCCGATTTTTAGGGGATTGAAACAACTTTAACTTCATCAAGTATCTTAGTAGTTAAAAATTACAAAACGACCCGATTTTTAGGGGATTGAAACTTAGTTTTTTTAGCTTTAGCCTTACGGGCTGCATTACAAAACGACCCGATTTTTAGGGGATTGAAACCTTCCATTTCTACCACTTTATACTTAGCTTTTAATTACAAAACGACCCGATTTTTAGGGGATTGAAACAGTGTGTCTGTAGTCAAAGAAATTAATTTCTTTATTACAAAACGACCCGATTTTTAGGGGATTGAAACATATTGTACTCAACCATATTGGCATAGTCCTTAATTACAAAACGACCCGATTTTTAGGGGATTG
>JACXUD010000090.1 GCA_014764025.1 Campylobacterota bacterium
ATAAACCAATAGGAACGTACGCCGATAGAGGTCCAGTTCTGCTTCGTATTGCTAAAACTCCCCTCGTCGCGGTATTCATAGACAAAGTTGCTCATAATGCCGAAGCGGTCGTTCTCAAAACTGTTGTAGTTGATAAGACGGAGTGTCTTGGCATCACCGAGATCCCCGTTTGAGGCAAGCATGGCATCTATAAGCCCCTCTTGCAGATACGAAGAGTTCATACCTGCACCTTTGGCCGCACCTTCACCGATAAAGAGTCCGGCGATATTGTTTCCTTTCATACCAAAGAGCTCTTGGAATATCTCGTTGTCTTGATAGAGCAGACCCGCTGCAAACCCATCGACGCCTTTGAGCTTTTGGGTACTCTTAAAGGTTTTCTCTTCGATACGCATATAGTTTGCAAAGAGCGTCAGCTCGCCGCGCCCCGTATCTTTTGCAAGGCGAATATCGTGGCTTTGCATGAGTACGCGTTCATCATCAGAAATAGAGGCGGGATCAAGATTTTCAAACATAAAAGCGTATGAGAGCTTGAGTCCCTCGCCAAGCCCGATATTGCTGACCCCTGCACCAGTGCCGCTCATATTGAAAAAGAAGAAGTCCGAGATAAAGCTGTCATAGCGCTTATAAAAACGGCGTCCTACCCATACGGCGGCCGTATTGTCGCTGAAATTCGAGAGCTCGGTATAGAGCTCATCCCAGCGCAGCAGCTTAACGCTTTCGTTATTCGCACCCATAAAAGAGGGGCGCACCTGGGTGTGGAGCGTCATGCCGTTCTCAAGGGTGATATCTTGATAGACGCCAAGCTCCAGCCACGTCTCACACTCGTTGCCCAGACGATATTTCGTAGCGGCACCCGGTGCTTTAAAACAGAGATTGGCCTTCTCCTCCTCAAACGATGTCTGCACTCTCAGGTACCCTGCCGTACCCGTCTTGCTCTCATAGCCCCAAAGAGCCAAGACGCAAATAAGAGCTACCAATCCTAAACGAAGCATGATCACTCCTTAGTGTTGAATCATAATCTACCCATTACGCTCTACATCTGCTTACAATTTCATTATTCATCCACTCCCAGGGGCCAAAACCGCTTTG
Source organism: Campylobacterota bacterium (assembly GCA_014764025.1). Taxonomy (GTDB): domain Bacteria; phylum Campylobacterota; class Campylobacteria; order Campylobacterales; family Sulfurimonadaceae; genus JACXUD01. Next base: position 1,090 of record JACXUD010000090.1, read on the forward strand.
GGTGTTGATATGTCCGCCCTCTTCGATCACCATGCGTTTCACGTTGAGCGCTTGGTGCATCGCATCGGCCTCTTTGGGATCGAGATAGGGGTCATTGGTCGAAGTGATGAGCAGCGTCTCTTTCGCGTAGAGCTTCTGCGGAAACGCAATGCCGAAGAATGAGGCTATTTCGGGAATGTCGCAATCGATCCTTGGAGGAGCTACGAGGTAGAGCTTCTCGACACTCTCGATATCACCGTCATGGCAGAGGTGAAACCAGAGGATATTGGCAAGCGAGTGGCATACCACGATATCGGGTTTAAAGCTTGTAAGCTCCTCTTTAAGATAACTTTTCCACTCCAAGAGCAGCGGAAATTCGGGGTTTGGAAGAGCGGGAAAGCTGACGCATCCGTAGTTTTTTGCAACTTCACATGCCAAATGGCTCTGCCAATGCGGAAAATCGCTGCCGCCCCATCCGTGAAGTATGAGAACTCGCTTAGACATCTCTGCTCCAATATAAGAGGATTTTATGGAAGATTATATCAAGCGAAACTAAAAAAATATAAGCTATAATGGGAAATTATAGATTTTTAGGGGTGGTCGTGAGGTATATCTTTCTATTTTTGACTCTTTTTCTCTCCTCTCTTTTCGCACAAAAACTCACTCCCGTTAAGTTGGAGCTCTTGTGGCTGCATCAGTTTGAGTTTGCAGGGTTTTACATCGCCAAAGAGAAGGGGTACTATCAAGAGGCCGGTTTGGATGTAACCATCGTGGATGGCTACGGCAAAAACAATCTAGAGGATCTTTTGGCGAATCGGGTCGATTTTGCGGTCGGCAGCTCAAAGATCATCTATGATGCCATGCAAGGTGCCAAGATCACCGCCCTTGCACCTATATTCCAAAACTCCCCTTACGCTTGGGTGGTGACAAAAAAGAGCAACATCACCAAACTCTCCGATTTTGCCTACAAAAGAGTGATGCACGCCCAGCACTCGCTGGACAATATCGAACTGCTTGCAATGCTACGCGCAGAGGGGCTGGGTGAAAAGAATATCGAGTTTTTGCCTACAAGCTACCAAATCGACGACTTGGTAGCCCAGAAATGCGACGTCATGAGCGCCTATCTCTCGAACGAGCCCTATGAGCTCGAGAAGCTCGGTATAGAGTACAGAGTATTTACTCCCGTCGAATACGGTATCGATTTCTATGCGGATATCCTCTATACGACCACGAAAAACGTCAAATCGAATCCGCATATCGTCAAGGCTTTTTATGAAGCGACGCTCAAAGGGTGGCAGTACGCTTTCGAGAACATCGAAGAGAGCATCGAGATCATACACAAACTCTACAATCCCGAACTCTCGCTCGGGCATCTGCGCTATGAGGCGCTCACGCTTAAAAGGCTCTCATCCTATCCCTATGTAAAGATCGGTACTACGGATGAGGCACGCTGGCTCTCGATCGCTAAGACTTTCGAGAACTTCGGTTACGTCAAAGAGGCATACATTCCCGAAGATTTCATCTACACCCCCTATTCGCAAAAAAAGGAGCAGATAGAGTTTTTGCTGATGGTCGGCGTGGGCGTTTTGATCATTATTATGGTGGTGATTTTCGTCGCACGAAAACACAGCAACTACCTAGAGGAGCAGATAGAGGCGAAAACGCAGGATCTCAATACGCAGCTTAGCAACTATGAGGCACTCTTTACCAATTCCGCAGACGGTATCGTGATCGTTCAAAATTCGCTTTTTGTGCGTGCCAATCCGCGAGCCGTCGCAATGTTCGGATTCGAGAGCCCCAAAGAGCTCTTGGGGATGCACCCCTCGCAGCTCTCGCCGACATTTCAGATGGACGGGACCCATTCGCTTCAAAAGGCCGATATGATGATCGAGGAGGCCAGAGAGAGGGGTGCACACCGCTTTGAGTGGATATATAAGAGAAAAGGAGGCGAGGAGTTTTGGTGCGATATCAATCTGACCAGACTCGTCTTTAATAACCAAGAGAGTTTTCAGGCGATTATACGTGATATCAGCAGCGCTAAAGAGTTTGAAGAGCATCTAGAGCGTGAAGTAGCGCAAAGGACAAGAGAGCTTGAGGTGGCAATACGCGCAAAAAGCGAGTTCTTGGCCAATATGAGCCATGAGATACGCACGCCTCTCAACGCAATAATGGGCTTCGTCGAGTACCTCTACAGAAGCGAGAACGATGAATCCAAACGGATAAAACTCAAGATCATACAGACCTCTTCCAGAGCTCTATTGACCATTATCAACGACATTTTGGACTTTAGCAAGATCGAGAGCAACAAACTCTCGATAGAGAATCAGAACTATATTTTGGTGGAGCCGTTCGAGGATGTCGTAGCTCTTTTTGGCGAAAAGGCGAGAGAGCGCGATATGAAGATCGAACTCTCGGTAGAGCCTGCGCTTCCGCACTATAACAGGGGCGATGTGGTACGGCTTAAGCAAGTTCTTGGGAATCTTCTCTCCAATGCCTTGAAGTTCTCAAATGACGGCGATACGGTACGAATTTCTCTCTTCTTGAAAGAGGGGATGTTGGCATGTGAAGTGAGTGACGAAGGCATAGGGATCGAGAGCGAGAAACTATCGACGATATTTGACGCATTCACGCAGGCCGATAGCTCTACGACACGCAGATACGGCGGTTCGGGGCTTGGTCTCTCTATAACCAAGGCGCTTGTCGAACTCATGCAGGGAAGAGTATGGGTGCAAAGCGAGCTTGGCAAAGGGAGCAGATTCGGGTTCATGCTGCCGCTTTATGAGATAGATCCTAAAAGTGTTGAGCAGAGCAGAGCGCAAGAGCTTCGCCATGTACCTCTGAAGGGAAGAGTGCTGATCGTTGAAGACAACCGCTCTAATCAGATGCTTATGAAGCTTTTGCTGGATGAGTATGGAGTTGCCTACGACATAGCAAGTGACGGATATGAAGCTATCGAGAGGGTTAAAACCGAGCACTACGACCTCATATTGATGGATGAGAACATGCCCAATATGAACGGCATAGAAGCGACGAAGATAATCCGTACGATGGCCTATCCGATCAATGCTACGCCGATAGTGGCGGTGACGGCTAATGCGTTAAAAGGGGACAAAGAGATATTCATGGCGGCGGGAATGGATGGATACCTCTCCAAACCCGTCGATGCACATGCGCTTGACCGCGTGCTCAAAAGCTACCTTTTTGAGGCTGATGGATATGATAGAGTTTAAGGATATTAAGCAAGAGACCGGGGAGCTGAGCGTTCTCTTCGTTGATGATAACGATTCGCTCCGCCAAAATGCGGCCAAGCTCTTCGGCAAGCTCTTTAAAGAGGTTATTCTAGCGGCTGATGGGGTCGAGGCACTTGCTTTGTATAAGAAGCACAACCCCGCACTCTTAATAACCGACATCAAGATGCTTAAGATGGACGGTTTGGAACTGAGCCGTAAGGTTCGGCAACACAACCCCGATGCGATGATATTCATTATGTCTGCGTATGATGAGAAAGAGAACCTTATGGAGGCGATTCGCTGCGGCGTATTTCGTTTCTTGAAAAAGCCGGTCAATCTGAACGAATTGGCCGAAGCACTCGGCGATGCGGTTACGATGATGCGTCAAAGAGGCGAAAGACACCTCTTTGACTCCTTTATCGAGACCATTTTTCACTACCAAAGCGCTATGCTCGTGATGTACGAGAAGAGCCGCGTCGTATTGGCAAACGAGAGTTTTTTAGATCATGTCGGCGTCTCAAGCGTAGAAGAGCTGATCGAGAAGAGAATCGATATAGGGCGTGATTTTGTCGAAGAGGATGGTTTTTTGCACTCTACCCTTGAACAGAGTTGGATCACGCTTATATCGCAAACACCGCATAAACTCTATCATGTAAAGTGCAAGAGGGGCTCCTCGGTGCGTCACCTTATCGCCAAATATGAACCTCTTCCATTGAAAGCGGGGTATGGCGTCGTCTCGTTCGACGATATCACCGAGCTCAATCTACTCCACTACTTCGGAGCCCGCGAGGATCAAAACGACTCCATCGTAGAAGATAACGAAGCGTTAATCGATCTGCTCAGAGTACTTGAGCGAAACGGGGCAAAGGTGGAACTGCACAACTACTACAAAGGGCTAAGCATCACCAATGATGCGCAGATCGCCTCTGCAGGGCATGATCTTTTGGTTTTAAAGACGAAATACCTACAGCAAAAGGCCATACAGTATGAGCAAAAGAGTATAGTAGTGAGCGAGGCGCTTCCTCATGCCATTATGTGCGAGGGGCTGGAGAGGCTTCTTTTTGAGAAGCAAGAGGTTGGATTCAAAAACATCTTCTTCGTAAAGACCTCGCCCGTCATGCGCAAGACGATCCGCGTCATCCCCGAGGAGAACCATACTGTCACGCTCTTTATCAAAGAGGGAAAATTTCACGGAGAGGTGCGCATAGCGGATATATCGCTCGATGCCGTTCGTCTGCGCCTCAACGCTTTGCCTGCAGGGCTTGGGGAAGAAGATGAAGTGCGTATAGATATGGTCTTGATGGTTGATGAGAAGCCGCTTATCATCAATACCAAAGCGAGGCTCTTTAAAAAACGCGAGACTCGTTACAGTTTCGAGCTTCTATTTGAGTTTTTATTTGAGGCGGGTCAAAGAAGCGAGCTTGTAAAATATATTACAAAGAGACAGATGAGTCTTATTCGAGAGTTAAAGGGGATGCAAAATGGGTAATGAACATATATTATATGATGACGGGTCGCATAAGTGCGTAATGTTTAGTATTGATGACGAATCACAAGGAGATTCATACCTATCGGTAAATCAATTTTTGATCGTACAAAACGGCTACGGGGTTTTGATTGATCCGGGTTCGGCAAGTATCTTCGATGAGATGTGCGATGCGGTCTCTCGGCATGTGAATCTGGAGAACATAAAGTTTATCTTCTTTTCGCATCAAGATCCCGATGTTGCAGGATCCATCGCAGAGTGGAGCATCGCGACTTCGGCAAAATTCATTATGTCGGCACTCTGGGTGCGTTTTATGAGCCACTACGGCCTGAGCGATTTAAAGCGCATCATCGCGCTTGACGATAAGGGGGCAAAGCTTGCGTTCGGGCATGAGCATCTTCGCTTCATGCCTTCGCACTTCATGCACTCGCCGGGGAACTTCTCTCTTTACGACTCTAAATCGAAGATACTCTTTAGCGGCGATATCGGTGCGGCTATCGTCGATGTGGTGGATGGAGCGAAAGAGGTCGCAAACTTTGATGAACATGTGAAGCATCTTGCACCTTTTCATAAGCGCTATATGGCTTCAAATAGAGCGACAAAGGCGTGGGTCGAGCATCTTGGCAAGTATGATATCGATATGATAGCGCCTCAGCACGGGCTTGTCTTCAAAGGGGAGTCGAAAGTGAAGTTTTTAGAGTGGCTTGGAAGCCTGCAGTGCGGGCTTGACCTGATCGAGAAGCTCTATTAGAGAGACGGCATGTGAAACACGCCGCAAAAAAACTACTCGCCGGTGCGGATGATAGCAATATCCGCATTATGGCGAAGTCTGGCGAAGTAATCACTGAGTACCTGCTCTCGCTTTTCTCCCATAAGCAGATTGACGATCTGTGCACGGTTTGATTCAAGATCGGTCGTGGTAGAGGCCTCTATCTCTTTGAGATAAAAGGTCATATAGTTCCCTGATCCGTCGGGGACTATCTGCGTAAAGCTATTGAGGGGCGTACGCTCAAGCATCGCGGCAAGCTCAGGCGCGAGTCGATCATACTCAAGACGCTGTTCGCCCGAAGCGATCTGCGGAGAATAGAACATCGGATTGTCGATCTTCTCTTGCAGCTTGGCTGCTTCATTGGACTGATAGAGGATCGTCAAAAATGATTTTGGATGAGCAAAATCGGCCTTATGCAGCTCAAAATACTCTTTTATCTGCGCTTCATCGGGTTCAGAGAGTGAAGTATATGCGATCGCTTGATAGAGCTTTTGGCTTAAAAGCTTCTCCCGTATCTTCTCTTTGAGTTCGCTTGAACTCAGTCCGTTTGCATTTCGCACCGCCTCATAGAACTCGCTCACGCTCATGTTATTACGCTCTGCACTCTTTTTGATGTCGTCAAAGACTTCGCTGCTGCTGACATCGATATTACGCTCGGCTATCTCTTGTGATTCGAGCTTTTTTCGTATGAGCGAATCAAGGGCTTTTGAGGCATCCAGCTTTAAAAGCTGCATCTCTTTTTTGAGCTCATACAGAGTGATCGCTTCACCTTTGACCGTAGCCGCGACGCCGCCTATAGTTGTGGCTTGCAGGGATAGAGTGAGTAGTAGTGCGAAAAAGAGTGATTTCATAGTAGTTGCCTTTAGAATTTGAGTAGGCATTTTACCCGTATTTAACCAATAGTTGCTTAAAATGCGACTCTTAATTTTCACGCAAGAGGTATGAGATGATAGTGACGCGTTTTGCCCCAAGCCCCACGGGGTATCTGCACATCGGAGGCTTGAGAACTGCGCTCTTTTCCTACTTATGGGCCAAAAAGAACGGCGGAAAGTTTCTGCTTCG
>JACXUD010000339.1 GCA_014764025.1 Campylobacterota bacterium
TAGGTCGTATCTTGCCGCCGTTTTTCCTTTTGGAATACGCCACTGCTTTTTGCGATAGGCATCGAATGCGCTTACGAAGAGCTTGCGCGACTGCTCATCAATGCTTTCGGTATCAAGGCTGTACATCGACTTTCGGCTCAGATTGAGCATTGACTTGACGGTCGGCAAAATACGGTGCCCGCGTGCTTCAGCCAGCAGCGAGGTGTAGTAACCGACACTGAGGTAGCTATGGTTTCGGCAGAGGTTGATGACTTGGATATTCTTCTCTTGAAGATATATCTGTCCGATCAGATAGTCATCAACATGGACGATCTCCCCTTAAAACCTTCAAATTTTAGATCGGATCGATTTTCTACGACGATAATTTGTCGAATCAATAGTTTCTCTTAATGGTGCATAAATCATTTGCAATCATAGCCTATTTCAAACTATATAAACTCTACAACTTCATCAAAATCAAGTCGCAGCTGTTTTGACTGCTCGTTGATGCGATACCCAAACGGCAAGATGACAGAGAGTCGATACTTAGAGGTATCAAGCTTTAAAAGCTCTTCGACTTTTGCTTTTTCAAACCCCTCTATCGGGCATGAGTCTATCCCGATGAATGCCGCACCGCTCATCATGTTCGCAGCGGCAATATAGGTCTGTCTGGCACTCCAGGCATAAATATTCTCATCGCTACTAAGCGTGTCGGTGAGGTGCTGAGCGTAGAGTCCTAGGTACATCTCTAGCCTATCTTGGGGCATCTCTCGGCGCTCGAAGCGTTTTTTAACCACGCCGCTGCTTGGCTTGAGATTTTCAATGCCGGCTAACACGATAACAAGGTGTGAGCAGGTCGTTATCTGCGCTTGGTTCCAGCAAAGCGGGCGCAGCTGCTCTTTAAGCGCTTGATTAGTTACCACCAAAAACTTCCAAGCCTCCATGCCAAACGATGAAGGCGACTTTCTGCCGCACTCGAGGATATAGCGCATATCCTTATCACTTATCTTTTTTGTCTCGTCAAACACTTTGCATGCGTGGCGAAAATCCATCGCTTTTAAAAAATCGTTTTTCATTTATTTGCTCCTTTTAAATAGCTTTCGAGTTCATAGAGGTTTGAGATTAGCAGATGGCACAGCGAGGTGATCGCAGGCATATCATCATTAAAGGCTTGACCTCCGATGAGAATTTTAGCATCTAAAATATCTTTTGAAGCGTGAAGCTGGGTTAAAACTCTCTGTAGGCTTAGCAGTGTGCTAGGAATTGTTTGCGAGAAGATGA
>JACXUD010000340.1 GCA_014764025.1 Campylobacterota bacterium
CTCATCGTTGCCGCTCATCGCCGTAGCTTTAGCTATGGCTCTTCGCGTCGCCTTGACTTAAGCAAAAATCTCCTAAAGCTAAAACCACGTAGAGTTTTTAGAGGTGCCCATAAGTGTGCAACTATAGCGCTAAATAGCTAAACAATACATTCGTAAAAGTTTGGAACTCTAAGGGGTGAATGCTAGCATCGGCTTATAATAATAAACACAGATAATTTTGATAGAATGTCACCCATAATTTTTTCAAAGATGGGAGGCGAGCAGATCACTCTCACAACCAGGAAACAGAATGTTTGACGAAATAGAGTTTGACCGCATTAAAAGGCTGCCGAAGTATGTATTTGCCGAGGTGAATGAGCTGAAGATGGCTGAGCGCCGCGCCGGTGAGGATGTTATTGACTTCTCTATGGGAAATCCTGACGGAGACACTCCGGAACATATCCGTGAAAAGCTTTTGGAGTCGGCCAAAAAGACAAAAACACACGGCTACTCTACCTCTAAAGGTATCCCTAAACTTCTTGTTGCCATAGCGGACTGGTACAAACGCCGCTACGGTGTAGAGCTTGACCCGCAAACGGAGTGTGTCGCTACGATGGGTTCAAAAGAGGGATATGCTCACTTGGCTTATGCTATTACAAACCCGGGCGACGTGGCAGTCGTTCCTGATCCGACATACCCGATCCACTCATATGCATTTATCTTGGCCGGCGGAAACGTTGCCAAGTTCGGTCTGGAGTTCAATGAGAAGTATGAGGTCAATGAGGATCAGTTCTTTAAAGATCTAGAGCGCGTCTTCAAAGAGACGAGTCCGCGCCCGAAATATGTATTGGTAAACTTCCCGCACAACCCATCAACGGCTACGGTAACACCTGAGTTCTACGTTCGCCTTGTCGAGATGGCAAAAAAAGAGCGCTTTTACGTTATCTCTGATATCGCTTACGGGGATATAACGTTCGGCGGCTATAAGACACCTTCGATCATGTCGGTTCCGGGTGCGAAAGATGTGGCGGTAGAGAGCTTCACTCTCTCAAAAAGCTACAACATGGCGGGATGGCGTGTCGGTTTCTTCGTAGGAAACAAAAAACTGATCGGTGCGCTTCAAAAGATCAAATCGTGGCTTGATTACGGGATGTTCACCCCGATCCAAGTTGCGGCAACGGTTGCACTCAACGGCGATCAGACCTGCGTGAAAGAGATCGTAGATAAGTATGATCATCGCCAAGACATTTTGATCGATGCCTTCAACCGTGCAGG
>JACXUD010000341.1 GCA_014764025.1 Campylobacterota bacterium
CCGCGAGCGGGGATAATGGCGATGGCACGGCTCATAGCGCTAAAATCTTCTCTATGCTCTGTTTGATAACGGGGAGTCTATGTGCAATAACATCTTCAACAATGTATAGGTCAACGCCTTCGTAATCATGGGCAATAAAGTTGCGCAGATCATAGCTGCCTTTGATATCTTGCTTTTCAAAAAAGCTCAAAATCTCAAGTTCACCGTTATGCAATAGTTTATCAAATTGTTCTGCTATTGAAGTGAGGTGCATAAGCAGTGAAGCTCTTGTATTTTGTTCATCTTCTAACGCGGCATGAATAGAGCCCTTTTCGGTCACGATAGATTCGATAAAGTTGATCTTCTTTTGTATGAGTTTAACTCTGTCTAGTGCACGATCGTTAAACATGAATCATCTCTTGAAGTATTTTCTCTTTAAAAGCGGAGTTGCTGTCTATATCAAAAATATCTACATTGCGGTGAAACTTTTTCATCACCATCTCTTTGAGGGAGGCGATATCGTTAAAGTAGTCGTAAGCACCTCTGTTTTGCAGATATGCGGCATCTTTTTTTATGGCTATGTCAATATCGCTATAGGGGGTTGCCTCATCACGGGCAAAACTTCCGAAAAAACCGACAAGAGCCAAATTTTTATCGCTAAACATGGGCTTTAGCTCTTGAAGATAGTGAAAGATTGCATTCTTATCTGCTCGCATTGTGCTCTCTTTTCGTTGTTTTGCAAAGATTATAGCATAAAGGCTTGAGCTTAAAATCATAAAATTTAAGCGGCAATATTCAACGAGTTAAAAAAAGAAAGGTATTACAAAAAGAAGGAGAATACCAACTATGGTACCGATGAATATTGTAATAAGGATCGTGTGAGGACTTTCAAAGTATTTCATGATAATGATTATAGCATTACTATTGAATATCCCCCATCTCACTCGGTTTTGCTATAATGAAAAGATCACAAATACCTACTTGAGGTAAGTTATAGCCCCCCATCTCACTCGGTTTTGCTATAATACACCCCCGCAAAAGCCCCGTTTATCGGGGCTTTTGCGGGGAAAATCTCACTCAAAAAATGAGAAAAAATTAGAATAAAAGTAGCTGTTTCGCCCCGATTTTTTCTGCTTTTGTGCTCTCTCCTATTAATATTTTCATTCTTTCATATTGTGAATTGGTCACGCTCATCGCTCGAATGTTTCCTTTTGGCGGCAGGTGTGTTTCTAAATGTAACATGTAGCGCTCTGCC
>JACXUD010000342.1 GCA_014764025.1 Campylobacterota bacterium
AAGATCGATCATATCCTCTACAAATCGCGTGCCTACAACTCTATCCTTTCGCTCAAGAAGATCCTGCCGCCTTCAACGCCGCACGAGTGTCGACTGGGGAAATGGTACGATAACGAAGGCCGACGCCGCTTTGCAAAAACGGCCTCTTACGGCAAGATAGTGGCACCTCACAATATAGTTCATGAGAATGCCAATGCAAACCTTGGCTATTTGGATGGGGATGCAGAGAGAGCAACTATTGCAAATGCGGCGACCATCATTAAAAACTTCGAGAAGATGGAAGAGGCTTCAGAGGAGCTCTTTAAGACAATGGAGCAGATGCTCGAGGAGTCAAAAGCGCTCTAAGCGCTTCACTCCCAATCTTTATAGATATCCGAAGCGTGCTTCTCTTTTTTATAACGCCGTGCATTCTTCGTCTTCTCTAGCTGATTAGCACGGTAAAGAATATCCTCTTTAATCTCTTCAATATCGTTTTCGCTCTTGGAGTAGGCAATCATCCTCTCGATAAGCTCCTCTAGATCCTGCAGATCGCCCTTGTAGAGCTGGCTCTGCTCGGTTCGCTCTAAATGTTTCATATTTGAAGCAATTTTTTTTGCATACCCTTCAAAGGTGAGCTCCTGAGTGCTTGAGAGATAGGCGATAACACTTTTGTGAAAACGCTCTAATATTCGTACATATCGCAGCCGCTTGGCATTATCGATCGCTTTTTTATTCGCTGACATTTTAAGCCTATTATTTATTGATAGATATAATTATAGCATCAGATTTTTATGGAGTCTTGCTTGAAAAAACTTTTCTTTCTTTTCGTCGCGTTATTGAGCTTTTCACATGCCGATGTGACCAACAAATTCCCATCCGCCGATCTTTTGGGCAAACAGCTTCCCATAGTCGATGTCCGTACGCCTCCCGAGTGGGCTGAGACGGGTCTTTTAAAGGGTGCGATTCCCATCATGTTCTTTGATGAACGCGGCGGCTACAACGTCGATAAGTTCATCCAAGAGCTCAATGAAAAGGTCGATACCTCCAAAGAGTTCGCCATCATCTGCCGCACGGGGAGCCGCACGAAGATCATCTCGAACTTTTTAGCCAAAGAGTTCGGCTACAAAGTGATCAATCTCGAGGGCGGCATGATGTTCGCCATCGGCCAAAAACTCCCAATTCTGCCTTATAAAAAGTGAAGAGCTTTCTTCGCTTTTTACTCTTTCTCTCTATTCGAATAGTTATCAC
>JACXUD010000343.1 GCA_014764025.1 Campylobacterota bacterium
CGTCCTCTACCACCATTGCCCCATCTCCCTGATAGCCTTCTATACGTATCTGCTCCTCTACGCTTGGGTAGCATGTGTAGTTTTGTTTGAGCACGCCTGCTTTATTCAGCGCGTAAGGAGCCGCGCAGATGGCACCGATGTTTTTGCCGGCCTCATCCATCTCTTTTAAGAGACTCTGCACATTTTCATCATCGGCCAAAGCATAGGTGCCTTCCCATCCGCCCGGAAGCACCACCATATCGAGTTCATAAGCACTTATGTTTTTAATATCGGTGTCACACACGATCGTGATGCCATGGGCACCCTTGACGCTCATGTTTGAATCAAGCGAGGCTACACTCACTTTAATACCGGCACGTCGTAAGACATCGATGATGCTGACTGCTTCAATCTCTTCAAAACCTTTCGCCAACGGAACCATAACAGACTTTTCACTCATAACTCACCTCGTTTTTTCTCTCAATTCTAACAAATATCTCTTACAAAAGCAAATCCCTTTCATAAGCCATGAAAACTATTGACCCTTTACTTGATTGAAAGTATAAAATGGTAAAATACGCACAATTTTTTTATACGGAAATAAGCATATGATAAACTACGAGTCACTTAAGTCCTATCTTTTTAAATTAGAGCCTGAGAGTGCTCACCATCTAGCAGAGACGTTTTTACGTCTGCCGAATATCTGCCAAATTCCTTTTAACTCCTTTTTAGAGTCGCACTTCATCAGCGACCCTATTTTAACCCAAGAGCTTTTTGGCAGAACCTTTTACAATCCGGTCGGTCTTGGTGCCGGCTTTGATAAGAATGCCACGATGATCCCTGCTATGCAGATCTTAGGGTTTGGCTTTACCGAGATCGGTACGCTCACGCCAAAACCACAAGCGGGCAATCCAAAACCGCGTATGTTTCGCCACATAGAGGAGCGTACCCTTCAAAACGCGATGGGATTCAACAACGACGGTCTTTTAAAGATCCAACAGCGTCTCAAAAAGGTCTATCCGTACACGACCCCTATCGGCGTCAATATAGGGAAAAACAAAGTCACCCCTGAATCCGAAGCGATCAACGACTATACGACGCTTATCAAAGCGCTTCACACTTTGAGTGATTATCTTGTCATCAACATCTCTTCGCCAAACACCCCTGGGCTTCGCGATTTACAAAACGAAGAGTTTATCGGCCGCTTGTTCGAAGAGGCAAAAAAGATCACGAACAAACCGAT
>JACXUD010000091.1 GCA_014764025.1 Campylobacterota bacterium
AATCCTTTTTGGGTCAGAGCCTTTCGCCCCGTCGGTTTAAGTTGTTTCAGCTTCCGTGCTGTTATGAGCTCATATCGGTCAATTTATGAAAAAACTTTAGTCCAAAGATCGATATTAAATCAAAATAGGGTAAAAATCGAACTTTTTTTAATTTAAACTTTTTTTGATACACTTTCGCCAACAAACACTATACTACTATATATAGGAAAACTATAATTGAATTTAATTATCGTAGAATCACCCGCAAAAGCGCGAACTATCAAAAACTTTCTCGGCAAGGATTATGAAGTTATCGCCTCGAAAGGTCACATCCGAGACCTGCCAAAATCACGTTTTGGTATCACGATAGACGAAAAAAACCAGCTTATCCCCGACTATAGCGTTGCCAAAGAGAACGCCGCTACGCTCAAACAGATCAAAGATCTGGCCAAGAACAGCGACACCATCTATATCGCGACCGATGAGGACCGCGAAGGAGAGGCGATAGGCTGGCATATCGCCCATGCTATCAAAAAAGATCCCGAAACACTCCCAAGGATCGTCTTTCATGAGATCACGAAAACTGCCATCAGCCATGCGCTTGAACACGCCCGCACCATAGATATGAATATGGTCAACGCACAACAAGCACGTCGTCTGCTTGATCGCGTAGTGGGTTATAAGCTCTCGCCGCTGCTTAGCTCCAAGATACAAAAGGGGCTCTCGGGCGGGCGTGTACAGTCCTCTGCACTCAAACTTGTGGTTGACCGCGAACGCGAGATACGCTCTTTCGTACCGCAAGAGTATTGGGAGCTCGTCACCAAGTTCAAGACCGATATAGAGGCTACGCTTATCCTTCATAACGGCCAAAAGATCGATAAACTCTCGATCGCGACAAAAGAGGAGGCGAATGCGATCACCGCAAGCGTCAAAGCGGATCGCTTCATCATCGCTTCTATCGAGACCAAAGAGCGCAAAAGCGCTACGCCGCCGCCGTTCATGACCTCAACCCTGCAGCAGGTCGCCTCTAGCCGTCTTGGCTTCAACCCAAAAAAGACGATGATGCTTGCCCAGACGCTCTATGAGGGTGTTCGCACGCCTCACGGAACAAGCGGGGTCATCACCTATATGCGTACCGACTCGCTCAATATGGCGGCCGAAGCGGTTCATGCCGTGCGTGATGTCATATCTAAACGCTTTGGCGAGAAGTATCTGCCGCAAAAACCGAAATACTACTCAAAGACCGCAAAAGGGGCGCAAGAGGCTCACGAAGCGATCCGCCCGACCATGCTTGATTTTACGCCTGAAGTTGCCGCACAGTACCTCAAAGCCGATGAGCTCAAACTCTACCGCCTTATCTATGAGCGTTTTATGGCGTGTCAGATGAACGATGCGCTCTTTGAACAGCAGTCGATCATCTTCAAGGGAAATAATTCAGAGTACCGCGCAAGCGGGCGCAAACTCCTTTTTGACGGTTTCTACGCTCTCACGGGTGCAGAGGATAAGGACAAACTCCTCCCGCCGCTCAAAGAGGGCGAGACGATAGAGCTTCAAAGCATCAAGCCTACTCAAAACTTCACCGAGCCGCCCTCACGCTACTCGGAGGCGTCACTCATTAAAAAGATGGAGAGCGAAGGGATCGGCCGTCCATCAACCTACGCACCGACAATTGCAACTTTGACGAACCGTACCTATGTCAGCATAGAGAAGAAGCAGATCGTCCCGACCGAGATCGCTTTTCAGGTGACCGAGATGCTCGAAAACAACTTCGCCAATATCGTCGATTCATCCTTCACGGCCAATATGGAGGAGAAGCTTGACGCCATCAGCGATGGTGAGGTCGATTGGCAGAAGCTGCTCAGCGACTTCTATATCGAGTTCATGAAAAAGATCGACGAGGGCAAAGATAAGATCAAATCTCTCAAAGTGATGAAACCGATAGGGCGAAGCTGTCCGCAGTGCGGCGAAGAGCTCTTGCTACGTTCGGGACGCTTCGGCGAATTCATCGCCTGCAGCGGCTTTCCGAAGTGTAAATATACCGAGCAGGTGGCCTCGGACGATGCGCAGTCGGAATCTGCCGTAGCCGCTCCTGCCGAGCCAAGCGATGAAGTGTGCGAGAAGTGCGGCAAAGCAATGGTCGTCAAAGAGGGGCGCAACGGCAAATTCCTCGCCTGCAGCGGCTACCCTGAGTGTAAAAACACCAAAAGCCTCAAACACGAGACAAAGATATCTGCGACTCCGTGTCCTGAGTGCGGCTCTAAACTCATCTTCCGCCAATCGCGCCGCGGCGCCTTTTGGGGGTGTGAGAGCTACCCAAAATGCAAATTCATCTCGAAGTTTGAGCCTACATCGCTTAAGTGCGACGAAGAGGGCTGCGGCGGTGCACTTGCAGAGCGTGTCTATAGAAACAAAGAGGTCTATGAGTGCACCAAGTGTAAAAAGAGAACACCTAAAGAGTAGCCGTGAAGATAGGTATTCTCTCAGACTCGCACAAGAAGGTTTCACATGCCAAAAGCGTTATCGATGCGCTTCTTGAGAGAGGTGCAGAGTTTCTTATCCACGCAGGCGACGTCGTAGAGGTCGAGACGCTGGAGTATCTCCACTCACGCGGTGTGCGCTATGTTGCCGTCTATGGGAACAATGATGCTCATCTGATTTCATATCAGCATCAATTCAATCTCGTGAAAGAGCCGCACTACTTCAAGCTCGCGAACACAACCTTTAAGCTGATGCATCTGCCGTACTATATGAGCGGCGATACGGAGGTGGTGATCTTTGGCCACACCCATGAGTTTTTCACCGAGCAAAGAGGCAAGACGCTCTTTATCAACCCGGGAGAGGTGTGCGGGCGTAAAAAGCCCTATACCGAATCAGCCCTTTTAGAGGTGCAAGAAGAGCACTTCAAGCTTCACTACATCACATGCACAGATGAAGCCAAGCCCAACTCGCAAGAGTTCCATTTTTCAAGAGGTAACAATGACGACTAATATCTTTTTATGCGCCATCTGCAATATCAACAGCGGGACATGCAATGAAGATTGCAAATTCTGTTCACAAAGCGTGCGCTACAAAGCCGATATTAAAAGATATAAACAAAAGCCGCTCGATCAGATCATAGAGGAGGCAAAAGCCGCTCGCGGCGCAGGCGCACTTGGATTTTGCCTTGTCACGGCCGACAAAGGGCTCAACGACAAAAGCCTGGATTTCGTATGCAGCGTCGCACGAGCCGTAAGTGCAGAGGTACCCGAACTTCGCCTTATCGCATGTAACGGTACCGCAACGCTAGAACAGCTACTTGCGCTCAAAGAGGCCGGCATCAAAGCCTACAACCACAACCTAGAGACCTCAAGAGAGTTCTATCCTCAGATATGTACGACCCACCCTTGGGATGAGCGCTACGAGACCTGCGAGAACGTCAATAAAGCGGGTCTAGTGCTTATCAGCGGCGGTATCTTCGGACTGGGAGAGACGCAAGAGGACAGAGTCTCGATGCTCAGATCGCTTCAATCGCTCAACCCCACTTCGGTGCCTATCAACTTTTACCATCACAATCCGGCCCTAACGCTCAGCCCAAATCCGCTCAAAGTCGATGAGGCGCTAGAGCTTATCACGCTGACGCGTACTATGATCCCGGACGCTCAGCGCATCATGGTCGCAGGCGGCAGAGAGCTGATGTTCAAAGAGCGTCAAAGCGAGATTTTTGCCTATGGCGCGAACTCTATCGTCGTGGGCAACTATCTCACTACCGAGGGCAGAGACAAAAGTGAAGACCTTGCGATGATCGCCTCGCTGGGCTTGGGAATCGCGACAAAAGTCTAACCGATGAATGAAAACATAACGCTCATTGTAACCATCGCACTCATCATCGTCTTCTCCCCGTTCTTTGCCAAGAAGGTGAAGCTACCGACAACGCCGATAGAGATTATATTGGGTTCGCTTTTTGGATATATCGGTCTCATACACGATGAGCACCTCTTTGAGATAGTAGCGGAGATCGGGTTTTTATATCTGATGTTCATTGCCGGCACGGAGGTCAATCTTAAAAAGGTGCTCAAGACGCCTGCGGCTCTGATGCGAAAGGTGACCCTCTACCTCATCATACTCTACGGCTTCTCTATTACGTTTTCACTCTATTTCGATCTGGGCAATATCTTTATAGTCCTTTTGCCGCTCATATCCGTAGGGCTTATCGCCGCTTTGGTAAAAGAGTACGGCAAGACCCCTTGGCTTACCCTCTCTATGACGGCCGGCGGGATCGGAGAGGTCGTGAGCATCGCATTTTTGACCCTTGCCGCCGCCGCCATAGAGAGCGGTTATGGTATGGGGTTGGTTCAGACAGTCTCATCTTTGCTGCTCTTTTTGCTCTTTATGTTTTTGCTCTTTCGTGCTATGCAGCTTCTTTTTTGGTGGTTTCCGGAGTTCTCGGTCGCACTCATGCCGCACAAAGACAACAAAGAGCAGGATCTGCGCCTCTCGATGGGGATCTTGTTGCTACTTATCGGAGCGATGTTCTACCTCAAGCTCGAACTCGCCTTTGGAGCCTTTTTAGCGGGCATCTTCATCCCGACCTTTTTCGAGCATAAGCATGAGCTCCCCGAAAAGCTCGCCTCGTACGGATTTGGTTTCTTGATTCCCATATTCTTTATCCATATCGGCAGCTCTTTCAACCTTGATGCGCTCGTCATGGACGGGCTCATACTCAAAGCGCTCGTTATCGCACTCGTCATGATCGCCATACGCGTCATAGCCTCTTTGGTCTTTGTTAAAGAGATCGGACTTAAGGACTCTCTGCTCATGGGGCTTTCGCACTCCATGCCGCTCACGCTTCTCATCGCCATGGCTACGCTTGCCTATCATGGCAAAAGCATCGACACCCTGCACTACTATGCGTTCATCCTCGCGGCACTCTTTCAGGTCATTTTCGTTATGACGACGATCAAGCTGATAAACCGCTACAAAACTTCAGAGTAACATTTGGTATAATAGTTCGAAATAAAGGAGGGGTCTCTTATGGCACGTTCGGTACTTATCCAGCTCGCTCGCGACTCGATCCAAGAGGTCATCGAAGCAAAACGTACAATCGACAGAGAGACGCTTTTAAGCCAACACCCTCTCCTTGAGTACTCAGTCGCAACCACGGTGAACCTCTATCTTGATGGCAAGCTTCGCGGAAGCTCCTCTAGCGAATCGCCGCAGAGATCACTTTTAGAAGATATCGTCTATAACGCTAAAGTTGCGGCTTTTCAAAGTGAGTTCGGCACAGTATCGACCGCCGAATATCTGGCATGTGAAGTTGAGGTGATACTCCACACGGAGGATGAAGATATGAGCGAAAAAGATCCCTCTATTCTGAAATCTTCTCCATACAAACTCGGCAATCTCCTTGAATGAAGCAGGCGATCGCATAGCCGTGGTTCAGTCCTAGTGCGATACTTCCACCCGACTCTTGCGTGATATCGCCCGCCACGAAAAGCCCTTTGATATTGGTCTCATAGTTCTCATCATGGTATGGGCATCCGTCCACTTCGCGTATTCCCGCATTTTGCAGGAATGTACTCGGCGTGGTTCCGCCGATGGCGTAGATGACCCTATCGTATATGATCGGCTCTAAACCTGTGAAAATCACCTTAACCCTGCCGTTTTCATCTTCTAATGCCTCTATATCCACCCCTAAAAGAGTATCGAGCTCTTTATGCATAATGGCATTGGTGATGTTCGTCTGATTAGTCGGGTTGGCTCTGCGGAAGGTCTCGCGGCGGTAGCAGATCGTCACATCGTTATTTGAACTCAAATCGACGGCATACTCTATAGCACTATCGCCGCCGCCGACAACCAATACCTTCTCGCCGCCGCTGCATCCGTCAAGCGTGAAACCGACCCTGTTTTTGATGGAAGCGGGGATCTTATAGTCGGGTTTATTGGGTTTTCCCATACGCCCTATCGTCACCACCACATACTTCGCGGTGATGTGCCCGCCTGCTACGGCGACCTCAAACAAGTCACCCCGCTTCTCTATCTTCTGCACCTCCGTATGGGTTCTTAGCTCAACGGAGTGGTTGGCCAATATCTGATCGAAAAAGTCAAGCGTGCTCTCTTTGGTGCCGTCCACGAAATAGATGCGTCCGTCAAGCTCTACCTTTTGGCCTTTCCAATCCTTATCGACGCGCTTGTTGTCTTTATAGTATTTTCGAATCGTCGAGTTGTGGTTTTGATCCTTCTCGATCAATATGATATCCCGTATTCCCTGCAGATAGCTCTCGACCGCCGTAGCGATCCCCGCAGGCCCTGCTCCGATAATGGCAAGCTCATAGATATGCGACATAGTTATACTCCCTCATACTTTTCGTAACTTTGTGGATTGTAACACAATTTAAAAAAAATTTAACTATACTCTGTTTATGTACTATATTATCAAACGCCAAGAGGAGACTCCTCCTACCTATTTTATCGCTTTTCAGATTCCAAAGTTCATTGCTTCAAAAAGCAGCGACAGCGTTATCGTGGAGTTTCAAAAAGATGGAAAACCACAGCGAAAATGGATTAAAAAAAGTGATATCGTTTTGCTGACCGACGATAGAGAGTATTTTCTAAAGACGCTCTCGAAGTTTAAAGAGACGGAGACAAAACATCTGCAAGCGGTCAATATCGCCAAGCAGAAGCTTGATGAAGCCATGAGCGACTTCACCCAAGCGGTCAAATCCGAACTAGATGATTTTGATCGCAAGAAGATGCAAGAGGATGTCCCTTGCTTGCTCAAGGGGCTTTAGCCTAGTTTATCCGGAAACTTCGTCATGAATTTCTGCATCTTTGGCGTAATGACCGCCTGACAATAGCCTTGATAGGGGTTTCTTGCATAGTAGTTTTGATGATACGCCTCTGCGGGGTATACCGCAGGCAGAGGCGAAACCTCCGTGACGATCTTCTCGCTCCACTCTTTTTGGGCTCGCTCTATGGCGGCTTGAATAGCTAGCTTCTCCTCTTCATTCCCGTAATAGACGACTGAGCGGTACTGCGTGCCTCTATCGGCTCCTTGTGCGTTAAGCGTTGTGGGGTTGTGCGTGGCAAAAAATATATCCAGCAGTTCATCAAGCGTTATCTTTTGCGGATCGTACGATATATCTACGATCTCGGCATGTCCCGTCGCACCCGTACAGACATTTTCGTACGAGGGGTTGGCTCTTGCCCCGCCTGCATAACCGCTAACGGCGCTCTGAACTCCTTTTACATTTGAAAATACTGCTTCGACACACCAAAAACAGCCTCCGCCGAGTACGATTCTTTTTATTTGCATTAGAGAGCTCCTTTTTAGGGCTGATTATCGCAAAAATTTTCTACCTGAAGTTATCGGATTGGGATTAATTGAAAATTTTTATACTATAATAAGGGCACCTCTAAAAACTCTACGCGGCTTTAGCTTTAGGAGATTTTTGCTTAAGTCAAGGCGACGCGAAGAGCCATAGCTAAAGCTACGGCGATG
>JACXUD010000092.1 GCA_014764025.1 Campylobacterota bacterium
ACGTAGAGTTTTTAGAGGTGCCCTTATTTTTAGGGTTACCGCATGAATCTCTCTTTGATCTTCAAATACCTTGTCGCATCGGCTCTTCTGTTTGCTTTTTTTTACTTTTATCGGCAGAGAGATCTCGCTTTTAGAGCCCTATAAAGAGTCCCAAAAGATACAAAGCGTCTCTTATGCACCCTTTAAAGAGAGCGAAACCCCTATGGATCTAGCTGATGGTTTTACGATCCCCTCCGAGAGGATCGACAAGGACCTCGAGATGCTCTCAAAACGCTTTGAGGGTATTAGAACCTACTCCACCGTCGGACTTGAAGAGGTGCCCAAGTATGCAAGAAAGCACGATCTCAAAGTGATGCTCGGCGCATGGATAGGCGGTGATGAGAAGCAAAACAGTGCCGAAATCAAAACGCTTATTTCGCCGGCAAAAGAGTACCCCGATGTTATCAGCCGTGTAGTCGTGGGCAACGAAGTGCTTCTGCGCGGCGGCTCATTGCCAAGCCCTATAGCGCAGACCACATTTATCAGAGGCTTTTTGGATTTAGCACAAAAAGAGGGTTACTCATACAACCTCATCGAAGCGTATGATCAACCGTGGAAAATAGCCAATGAGGGGGCAGTAGGCGGATATTGGGGGCTTTACGATGCCAACGGCGCTGATAAGAGTGCCATTTTCGGAGCAGTGAGCGAGTATAAAAATCATGAATGGCTCTTTTTGCTCAGCCTCCTATTCTTGAGCTTTTCATTTGTGATGCAGATAAAATATAAAAGCAACTCGCACAAGGCGATCCTCTTTTCCGTAATCGCAAGTGCGCTTTTTGCACTCCAATTCAATCAATATCAGATTGTGCAAAAGGATCTGATAGATTATGCTTGAAGCGATCTATCTAAGCATCGATGCGAGGTACAGAAGCTTTTGGTACTACGGCGAAGCCTTTTTAGTGCTCTCGTTTTTCATACTCTATAAAAAAGAGCATCCTCTGGGTTGTTGGCGTTTGAAAAACTCGCCGCTTTGAGCATCCTTTTAGCCTCTTTCATCATCGTTTACCATGAAGGTTTAGAGAACTATCAAGCTCTCATCTTTTCGCCACTTGCACTCATCTTCGCTTCACATGCCATCAAAGAGGCAAAAGCGGCATCGCTTCAAATCTTCTACCCCTATTTGGCATTCGTGTTCGTAATCGCCGCTACACTTTTTGTATGGAAGAGCGAGTATTTTATCAATCCGGCACAAATCTTGGCATGTGAAAATGATCCCTCAAATATCAACCGTATGCTTCGCTCAGCACTCGGAGCGATGATGTTCTATAAACTGCTGGGTAGCCTCGCCTTGGCTTTTGCACTGCTTTATTGCTTTATGCACAAAGCTTTTTTAGGCTATACGGCTCTCTTGTTCGGTGTCGCGGCTACGATCTTTTTTAATGTAAATATGGGTGTTTTGGCTCTATTGATCGTTTTGCTGACGTTAGTAAAAGAGAGAGCGGTTAAAAACGTGGAACTTCATGAGGCGTGAGAGGTTTTTGAAAAACTCAAAACCTACTTCGTACCGCCCGGATAGAGCTTGAGCGGGTCGCGAATATTCTTGACCGTGTATATATCCGAGATTTTGATATATTCGGCATATTTCGGAATAGCAAGCTCTATCTGTTGGCTCTTTACGTCCTCTTTGATCACTTTAAGCAGATGCATCGATTTGTCATAATAGACGATATGCGGGTACCATGTGTTGCGGTTGGAGCTTTTGATAGTGAGGCTTTTGATCTTCGAGACGTCGATCCACTGATCATAGAGCGATTTTTTCAGCTCTATGTTCTCGCCGCTTTGCAGCTGCTCTACATTCAAGCGTGCACTGCTCATATCGATCGTGTAGCTCCAATCGGTCTTGCTTGAGCGTTCAATATCGATCATCTCGCAACCGCTCTTTTGCAGCTCTTTTTGCAGAACCATCGGGTCGGTCGCATACTCAGAAGTAAGCGTGATCACCCACGTGAACTCCGAGCTGCTCAGGGTTGAAGCTTTGGTGACATACTTATAGTAGCCTATATTACGAAGCGTATCTCCCATGATCTTTACAAAAAAAAGCGGCGATCCGCTAGTCTTGAACTTTAACTCCACCTCCCGCGGCTTCTCGAAAAAGAGCGAGAGCAGGCCGTTATCTTGAAGGGTCTTGACCACCTTGAGCGAATCAACGCGCTCTTTCGTGTAAAAATTGCTTTCAGGTGAAAAAATTATCTTGATGTAAGCTCTATTTTGTTCATAAACACCCTTATCAAGCAGTGCTTTTATCTTCTTTTGCAAGGGATTCTCCACACTCGCCTCGCCAAAAAGCGAAAGAGCGAGAAGCAGAAGTGCCGCGATAAGTTTTACCATACATTGCCTCTGTTGAGCTGTTTATACTCTTCAAAGCTCAGCGGCTCTAACTTTCCATCTTTATAGAGGAAACGGAGGTTGCGTATCTTATCAAAATCGATCTGTTCGCCGTTGATCTCAAAGCTCACCCTGCCGTGTCCAAGCGTAAGCGCCCATGCGGTATTTGCATCAAGTTCAATTCTCTCGCTTGTGGTCGTCTGAAATTTTTTACCGCTCTCAAGATTGATATACCCTATCCACACTCTCCCTCGAGGAGTCAATGCAAAGTAAGCAGGCGGAGCTTCAACCGCCGCAGCAGCGGTGCTATTGAGCTCTATAGCCCCAAAGAGATTAGACTCTGCCGTAGCATTCATATCTGTAATTTCAAGCGAAATGTTGCTCTCGTTACTTTCATTACTCTCTAAAACGGTTTGATTCTCTTCTAGACTCTTATCACTCCCATCTTCACTGAAGATCGTACCTAAAAGCGCAACGATGACGACAAAGATAAGCATACCGATATAGAGCGGCTTCATGCTCTTTGATGAGCCTGCATCCACAAAGATGCTCTGCTCTTGCTCGGCTTCGTTTCGAGCATTAAAGTGATTCAGCCCTTTTTGACGCAGATCTGAAAGATCAAGATGATATTCGCGTTCCAAGATAGAGACAAATCCCAAGAACTGAACACGGCTCATCGTTTCAAAGCTAGAGTGCAAAAGAGCCTGTACATAGTTCTTTGATATGTGTGTTCGCTCATGAATCTTTTGCGCGCCTATTTCGCGCAACTTCTCGAAATTCTCACTCATCTCTCATCCTATCCATTAAGATTGCACCTGCAACGCTTACGTTAAGCGAATCAAAGCTATGCGACATCGCAATGCTTACGACCGTGTCAAGCTTGGAGGCGACTCTTTGCGTCAGCCCTTCGCCTTCGCTTCCCATCACGAGCACACGTTTTGGAGCCACTTTCACATGCCGAATATCTTCGCCGCCCATATCGGCACCGTAGAGTTTAAAGCCCGACATCTTGAGGTCATTCATCACATCGTGGATATTCTGCTCGATCGCAAAAGGCATATCGTAAAGTGCCCCCGTGCTTGTTCGCACGATCGGCTCAAGCGGCAGCGAACGCACGCCGCAAGCGATGATCCCTTCTACACCGAGTGCATAGGCACTGCGTACTAGCGAGCCTATATTGCCAATATCCGTCACCGACGCCAGCACCAAAATGAACTTCTTATCGAGCATGTCGCGATAATCGGCGAGCTTTATCTCATCGACTTCGGCCAAGAAGCCTTGGTGTGATGCATTTTTGGACATCTTCATCGCCGCTTCGGCAGGAATGCGCTTCACTTCACAACCGATCTTCATCAGTTTAGAGTACTCTTTTTTATCCACCTCTTTGGCCAAATAGAGTGTTTTTATTTTACGCGGATGGTGTTCGATTAGGTAATAGATCGGTTGTTTGGCATATATTAACATGGGGCTAATTCTACCTTAATTATATTAAGAAATTGTTATGTGTGGTCTTCGAGGAGGCGTTGATAACAGGCTTTGGTACTCTCGCCCGTTATCTTGGATATCAGTTTTGCTTGCACTTTTTTTGGAAGCTCAAGCTCAAGAATATCGTTTTGCGTTATGGCTGAGCTGCTCTGTTTTTGACCCGAACTGATCACGACGACCCACTCGCCTTTGAAGTTGCCGTCTAGCTTTGCCAAAATCTCATCGGCAGTGCCGTGAAAGTAGTTCTGAAACTTTTTGCTCAGCTCTTTGGCGCAGCAGATAGGGCGACTTGGTTCACTCTCATGAATCTCTTTTAAAAGCTTCTCAAGTCGATGCGGCGACTCGTAAAGAATAGTCGTATAGCCGCTGTAAAGTGCTTCGTTCAAGCCGCTTTCGCGCTCGCTCCCTTTGTGGTTCAAAAAACCTAAAAAGAGCATCTTCGTATCCAAAAATCCGCTTCCCACATAAGCCGTAAGAAGCGCATTGGCACCGGGAAGAATATCATACTCGAGGCCATTCTCTATACAGTATCTCACCAATGCAACTCCCGGATCACTCACGCCCGGCATCCCCGCATCGCTGACATAGACGACGTTTTGTTCAAAGAAGCTAGGCTCTAACGCGGCGATGAAATCATTTTCGTTATGGGAGTGGATCGAAATGAATTTTTGGTTCTCTTTGGTTTGAAGGCTGTAACGCTCTGCTAAAAGATGAAGAAGTTTTTTGGTTACGCGGGTATCTTCGCAAAGGAGGGTGTCGGCCTCACTTAGAGCGCTCATGGCTCTAAGCGATATGTCGGCTATATTTCCAATCGGAGTTGGAACGAGTGTCAGCAAAATCTAAATACTTTAGATTATTTGCCGTATCTTTTATTGAATTTGTCGATACGTCCTGCCGTATCTACCATTCTCTCACTACCAGTAAAGAACGGGTGACACTCGTTACAGATATCAATTTTCATTTCATTTTTAGCGCTTTTTGTTTCAAAGCTGTTTCCACATGAACAAGTAACTGTACAAGTAACTAATTTAGGATGAAGATCTTTTTTCATTGTTTTGCCTTTTGATCTCGTCTTGGGTACGAGTATCGATATATTTTTTACATCCGTATGGGGGCGGATAATTTAAGAGCGCAATTATATCGAAATAATTTTTTATTTACAATAATACTCTGCTTGCCACGCCTACGACGGCACTCTCAGATCTCAACACCAAAGGGGCTTTAAGTCTAAAGACCTCTTTTGAACGCAAAAGCTCTTTTTCGCTTTGGCTAAAACCGCCCTCGCAGCCTATAAGCACACTCGTAAGTCTCTCGGCACTCTCTAGCTCCTTTTCACAGAAGTCAAACACCTTGACGTCGGGGTACTCTTTGAGATAGCTATTCAGATCTTTATAGATCGCAAACTCCATCATGTGACTTCTGCCGCACTGCTGGTTGGAGGCCTCTAAGATACGCTCATAACGCGCGATATCGGGCTTGAAGCTCTTTTGACTTCGCTCGCAGTAGATGAAGTTGATGCGCTCGACCCCGATCTCGTTGAGTGTGGCAAGCACTTTCTCCACGGATCTAGGGTCGATCACACACCACCCGATATGAAGCTTTTTGGGGTGTTTAACTACAGACTCCTCGGAGCCTACAAGCCTTAGATTCACATGCCGAGGATCGATGCTCTCTACCTCGTAGTGATAGATAAGCTCGGGAGCACTCTTTTTGCGAAAATCGATTCGATCTCCTACTTCATGACGGCGTACTTTGATGAGATATTTATGGAGTTCGCCGCGGATGCTTAAGTGCTCTTTGGAGGCATCCTCGTCATAGATGAATATCACAGCCACATCCAAACAGAGATCGCTAAGAGCATAACGGCCTCGATCTGCAGGATCTTAAAGGCCGTATAGCGGTATGCCTCGAACGGGTTCTCTTGATCCAAGTTCAGATGCTTGAGCTTCGCATAGCGCTTTGCTTCAAGCATGATCATCAAAGTTCCAAATACGATCATGATGATATTCTCGATCGTAAAATCAAGATGTTTAGCCGCCATCATGACGGCCCCCGTAAAGAGAATAGTCGCTATAAAACCTGCGCCGATAGGCATGAATACACGCATCTTCTTTGCGTACTTGCATATATCTTTTGCCAAAAAAAGCATCGATATATTTATAAAAACAACGGCCAACATCCCGATAACACCTGCGTTATGTGTTACAATACTCATATCATACATTTCATTCATAGTGAAATTCTACTCAAAAAATCCAAACGGCGAGGTTAATATGGCAGTAAGTGTCGAAGAGGCGTTAGCGCTCATATATGAAAACGTAAAACCAAAGGGGAGTAAGATCTTAGCGCTTGAAGAGGCGCTTGGTTTTGTTCTCTTTGAGGATATCTACGCCTCTCACAATCTCCCGCCCTTTGACAACTCCGCAATGGACGGTTATGCCCTTAAACTCTGCGACAGCGCATCAGAGGTCAAGGTCGAACACACCATCTTTGCAGGCGATAATTTCGAAGGGAAACTCGAGTGCGGCCATGCGATCAAGATCATGACGGGTGCGCGCATTCCGTTTGGGTGTGAGTGTGTCGTGCCGATCGAAGAGACGAAGCCTACGGATGATGGCATCGTCGTACCCGACAATCTGGTGCTCTCCAAACATATCCGCTTTTGCGGCGAAGATATCAAAAAAGGGGAACTGCTACTTCATAAGGGGCAAAAAATACAAGCGCACCACATTACGCTTTTAGCCTCTCAGGGCATCTCGCATATCAAGGTCTATAAAAAACCGCGAGTCGCACTCTTTGCATCGGGGAGTGAACTGAAGATGCACTTCGAGAGTGTCGAGGAGTATCAGCTCTACAACACCAACACCCCTACTTTTATGGCAAGAGCCAAAGAGCTTGGGTGCGAAGTAGAGTTTATCGGCACGGCTAAAGACTCTCTTGAAGAGATACGCGAATATATTAGAGAGGCCCTTTCGTGCGATCTTATCATCACATCGGGCGGTGTGAGCGTGGGTGATGCCGACTTTACCAAAGAGGCTTTTGAGCACTTCGGGTTTAGCAAATATTTTGAAAAGGTAGAGATAAAACCGGGCAAACCTACCACCTTCGGGTGTGTGGGAGAGAGCTTTATTCTGAATCTTCCGGGCAATCCCCTTGCCGCAGCACTCAACTTCGAGCTCTTTGCACAGAGTATCATCCTTGCCCTGAGCGGCTCGAACGAGAGGTTCATTCGCCCTATCAAAGCGAAGATGGCGCATGACTACAGACTTAAAGGTGCAAAACGCACGCTTCTGCCGGGCTATTTTGACGGGGAGTATTTCACTATCTGTGAAAAGTTCGCACCCGGAATGATCAGCCCGCTAGCTACAAGCAACTCTTTTATTATGGTCGATGAGTCGTGCAATCTTTTGGCATGTGAAAATGAAGTCAATATCATCTCCACACGTTTTGACTTCTACGGTAAAAAGCCGCAGAGTCTAGTGAGCCGCTAAACCTCTTTTGGGTTTATAAAAGGGGATGAGCTCTTGAGCTTCTCAAAGAGCTGTGCATCGCTCCACGACTCGATGA
>JACXUD010000344.1 GCA_014764025.1 Campylobacterota bacterium
TTCCTCCCTCATCGTTGCCGCTCATTGCCGTAGCTTTAGCTATGGCTCTTCGCGTCGCCTTGACTTAAGCAAAAATCTCCTAAAGCTAAAACCGCGTAGGGTTTTTAGAAGTGCCCTAAAGGAGTTGCCCCAATGCACCAAGAGTTAATTAAAGAGTGTTACGAAGAGCTCGTCGCTATCAAGCAGAGTATCAAAGAGTTCGCCAATACCAAAAAAGAGGCTCATCTGAGCGAAGAGGCGAATCTCTCTTTGCTCAATATGTATCACTACCTCAAATTCCGCACCCATGACAGCACCGCTTTGCAAGACAAACTCATCAAGCTCGGTCTCTCATCGCTCGGAAGAAGCCAACCCCATCTGCTCGACTCGATCAATCAGATCATCATTATCTTAGCAAAGCTTCAAGGGAGTGAGTATGATCAGATCGATAACCGTCTCGATTACGACAGAGCCTATGAGATCATGCAAAAGAAATTGCGCATCTTCGGCGAGACGATAGAGCATGAGCCCAACCGCTTCGCTACAAAGATCATGATAACCCTTCCAAGCGAAGCCGCCCAAAACGAAAAGGTCATCCCAAAGCTCTATAACAGCGGCGCAAGCCTCTTTCGGATCAATACGGCGCATGACACATACGCCGAGTGGAGAAGCATGGCACACACCATAGAGGCACTTGAGGGTGAGAAGAGAGCAAAGATATATGTCGATCTCGCCGGCCCAAAGATACGCACAGGAGGAATCTACAAGCTTAAAAAGAGATTCGAAACGCTCGAAGAGGTCAAGGTCTTTGTAGATGAGACGATCATCATCAGCGGCGATACTAAAACGCTTATGACCAAAGACCTGAGCAAATATAATGAGAGCGTTATAGTCGAATGCACCAATAAAGAGGCGATGGGGTATGTGAATATCGATGACAAGATCTATATCGATGATGGCAAAATAGAGCTCGTAACGCTTAAAAAAGATGACTGCCATATCCTTTGCAGGGTCACACGCGCCAAAGAGAGCGGTACGAAGATAAAGCAGGAGAAGGGAATCAACTTCCCGCAGAGCAACATAAAGCTCAATGCCATCACAGAGGAGGATAGAGTCAACGTACAGCGCATCGTCGAGTTCGCAGATATTATCGGCATCTCTTTTTGCCAAGATGAAGAGGATGTGAATGCGCTGCGTTCGCTGCTTGACTCTTTAGGAAAAAGCGA
>JACXUD010000093.1 GCA_014764025.1 Campylobacterota bacterium
TTATGTGAATTCATCGAGGGAACCCGTAGGGCTCGAAGCCGTTGCAGGAGTTTTTTGTTTACTTTTTGGCGATCCAAAAAGTATGAAAAGAAATAATTTCACATGCCAAACTAGATCCTTCGTTTCGCTCGGGATGACGGTAAGAGAGTATCTCTCCTACTCTAAAATTCGCACACATCGAACATGATTGTGCGCATTTTTGAGATCGCTATAGCCGTCGCCATTCTTAAAATAGACGCACCAAGCACGCTCCGGAGCACTCGTTGTCAAACTGCTGCTCCAGTACCAAGAGCCACTGACGTTCTTGAGAGAGCCCTTTTGGGCATAGAGGCTTTTGAGTTCATGCTTCGTAGGGAGCCTCCAGTCGCTATAGCCCAAAAGGCGCAGGTTTTTACAGTAAGAGAGCGCACTCTCCCCTTGGGTGTCGTTGAAGTTCTTTGCATCGAAATTGGCTTTGGTTACCCATGCTCTTTTGATTGTCGCAGCCGCTTCGTCGTCTTGCCACATCAGTTTTTGCCGTTTATCGATAAAGAGACTCTTCTTCATTTCGTTTGCACGTTTCAATGCTCTTTGAGCCATTTTTGCTTTTTGCTCTTTGTCGGCGGCGATTTTTGCCGCCTCTGCCTCTGCCGCGATTCTAAGAGCTTCTGCTTCATCTCTCTCTAGCAGCCCTTGCGCCGTCTCTTGCTCCGAATCCAGGTCTCTTTGGGTCGTGCTATCGTGCTCTAAGAGTATCTCTCTCTCGTTATCCGCCTCCAGAGTTACCTCAAACTCCTGAGTTAAAAAGCCATCGGCGCTTGCATGGATTCTATAGAGCCCTTTTGGCAGCCTGACGCCTTTTTCATAAGGGTGCCCATCGATCTCGATAAGGGCCGAAGGTACGTTTGCGCTTAATCTTAAAAGATAGGTCGGTTCCGACTCTAAGGCATCCACGGCGACCCATAGATCACCATCCAAGGCTGCAAGACGCGCATACCCCTCTTTGATATCTATAACGCTATAGCTCTGTGCGCGAAAGAGGGTGGATAGAGCTCTTTTGCCCGTGCCGTAGGTGTCATACCCTTGAGTATCGTTTTTTATATAGACCTCTTTTGCAATATTGTGCTCTTTAAGTTTGAGCTGCAGCTCTTGGCTTGAGGGCACACAGCCGCTTGTACCAAACACAGTCAATAGACTCAAAACAACCCATACTATATATCTCGCTCTTAGCATGATCCCTATCCTTACTCTTCTTAAGAGGGTGATTATAGCGAATGGGGATTTAAGAAGAGCTCTAAGTTGAGACTCATGTTGTTGAGGAGTCTATGGGTTGCTGTGCTATCATTTCGTAAATGTTTACAAAGGAAGCTCTTTGAGATACGCGCTATACAGCATTGTGATTGCAGGGTTGCTGCAGCTCTTTTTGTGGAGCAGTTACAACAACCTGGTCTCGTTGATCGAAGCCCCGTATAACAGGGTCGAATCGCTCTCATATACCCCTTACTACGGCTACGCAAAGAGTGTCCTCTCACCCTCCGGGATCAGAGAGGATATGGCTTTGTTGTCGCAAATCGCTAAAAAGATACGAACCTACGCATCGCAGGATGCCAAGATCGTCTTGGAGGCAGCGTCTGATACGGGCTTGATATTGGATCTTGGTATCTGGCTCAGCGGCGATCATGAGCAAAACGATCAAGAGATTCAAAGAGCGATCGAGCTTCTAAAAGCCTACCCCGAGAACATAGAGAGTATCATCGTGGGCAATGAGGTGCTTCTAAGGGCCGATATGGAGGCGGCGGAGCTCTTTGCCTACATCGACCGTATGAGGGAGTTTACCGATAAGCCTATCACCTCTGCAGAGACGTGGGATGTGTGGGAGAGGGTTCCCGAGCTGGCAGGCCACGTCGATTTCATTACGATCCATATCCTCCCTTATTGGGAGAAGATACCCATAGAGCGTTTCGAGAGCTTCGTGCTTGAGTGCTACAACGCTATTAAGAGCCTTCATCCCGCCAAAAAGATCGTCATCGGCGAGACGGGCTGGCCAAGCCACGGCTATAACAATCACGGCGCCAAGGCGAGTCTGAAGAATCAGGCGATCGCTATCAGGGGCTTTGTGAACCTTGCCCAAGAGCACGGCTGGTCGTACAATATCGTCGAGGCCTTCGATCAGCCTTGGAAGGGGTATGATGAGGGGAACGTCGGGCAGTATTGGGGGGTCTTTGATGCCAACAGAGAGCTCAAATTCAATCTTATAGGGGATATCACCGTCAACCCTTATTGGTTCTATGAGATGATCGCTTCGATCATCATCGGGGCTTTCATCACCCTCTTTGGTCTGAGAAACAAGAGACTCAATATGAGCCACGCTTTGGCTTACGGCGTGGTAGCGCAGGGGATGGCGTTTGGTATCGTGATGGCTTTGGTCTATCCGTTTTTGAACTATATGAACTTCGGCATGTGGATCATGTGGGGGATGGGAACGCTTCTGATGATACCGCTGGTGATCATGACGCTTGCAAAAGCCAACGAGCTCTTTAAATCCTCTATCGGAACGCCGCCGACAAGGCTTATACCGCTCGATATCAAGTCCGAGAATATCCCTTTCGTCTCTATCCATGTCCCGGCCTACAAAGAGCAGCCGCATGTTCTCGCCGAGACGCTGCTTGCCCTCTCAAAGCTGCGATACCCAAATTACGAGGTGCTCGTCATCATCAACAACACTCCAGAAGAGTACTACTTCAAGCCCATAGAGGCACTCTGCAAGGAGCTCGGCGAGAAGTTCGTCTTTATGAACATCACCTGCACGGGGTTTAAAGCGGGGGCACTCAACGTCGCGTTGGAGCGGACGGATAAAAGAGCGCAGATCATCGCCGTGATCGATGCCGATTATGTAGTTGAGCCCTCTTGGCTGGTCGATCTCGTTCCGCTCTTCGATGACCCGAAAGTTGCGATCGTACAAGCGCCGCAAGATCACAGGGACGGGAACGAATCTATCATGAAGAGCGCCATGAATGCAGAGTACGCAGGCTTTTTTGATATCGGGATGGTCGATAGAAACGAAGAGAACGCGATCGTCGTCCACGGAACGATGGTCATGGTGCGCCTTAGCGCCATGATGGAGGTCGGTGGATGGGGAACAGACACGATAGTCGAGGACAGCGAGCTGGGTCTGCGACTCTTTGAGGCGGGCTATAGTGCACACTACACCAACAAAAGATACGGCTACGGGATCCTCCCCGATACTTTTGAAGCCTTTAAGACGCAAAGACACCGATGGGCTTACGGAGCGATTCAGATCCTTAAAAAGCACTGGAGAGAGTTTAAGCCCTCGGCGACAAAACTCACCTCAAGACAGAAGAAGAAGTTTGTCACGGGATGGATATTCTGGCTCAGCGATGCAATGGGGCCTGTTATGGCCGTGATGAACCTTCTTTGGGTGCCGGTGATCATCTTTGTGGGGGTCACCATTCCTACCATTCCGCTCACCGTACCTATCATCACGGCGTTTTTGGTCAATCTGCTCCACACCTTTATTCTCTATCGGATCAAGGTCAAAGCGAGTTTCAAAGAGACGCTTTTGAGCGCGATAGCATCGATGAGTCTTCAGTTGATCATCTTTAAGGCGGTATGGGACGGTTTTGTCAAAGAGGGTCTGCCATTTAAAAGGACACAAAAGGGCGGAAAGGCGAAAAAGAGCGCCAACCCGATCTTCTATGAGACGCTCTTGGGGGTGCTTTTGCTTCTGTGCGTCTCGGCGCTGATAGTGACCAACGATACGCGCATCACCGAGATCTACTTCTTTGCCGCAACGCTCTTTATCCAGAGTATCCCCTATCTCTCGGCGATGGTCATGCGCTATCTCGAACTCTCCTCTATCAAGAATCAAGATCGATAGAGGGTGATTCACATGCCAAAACCCTTTGAAATCTGCTAAAATTTCAGAATCATTTTACCCATAGATAAATGGAAGTTTTCTCTTTTTTAGAGTTTGACTATATATCCAAGAAAGTATGAAAAACACGTTCACGCTCCTTCCAAGAGTGCGGTGTTTTGCAAAAATCGTAAGTTTATAACAAATATCCACTAGATAGATACGTGATGCGATCGGTAAAAGCGATAGATATCGATAATTTTTATTATTTCAAGTAATCCTAGGCATTTTCACATGCCGAAAATTAGCTGTAAAAGGGGCTAAGATGAGTAGTTGTTATGAAGGGCTATACTCTCAGATCGCGGATGCTTTGGTCGCCGATGGGTATATCGTTATCCAAGAGGCCATGATACACGAGTCGCTGCAGGCGATCGCTTTGCGTGCAAAAACTACCCATGGGTATAAAACCGCTGGCATATCAAGTGCATCCTCTTGGCATGTGAATCTCTCAAGAAGGTGTGACAGCATCTTCTGGCTCGATGAGTCAAGCAGCGAGGATAGGCTCTTTTTGGATTTTGCGAGCGGACTTCAGGAGTATCTGAACCGTGAGCTCTTCTTGGGGCTTTCGTACTATGAGGCACACTTCGCGAAGTACAATGCGGGGGATTTTTACGAAACGCATGTCGATGCCTTCAAAAACTCAAAGAACAGGGTCGTTACGACGGTGCTCTATCTTAACGAGGATTGGGGTGAAGAGGATGGCGGCGAGCTTGTGGTCTATAATGAAAACCATGAGTACGTTGCCACGGTCAAGCCCGAGGCCAATACGCTTGTGGTCTTTATGAGCGAAAAGTTCCCGCACGAAGTGAAGCCGGCCAAAAGAGAGCGCTACTCTATCGCGGGGTGGTTTCGGGTCGATAGAGCCTTTTAGAGTATCTCACGCGGGATGGTGATAGTGAACTTCGCGCCGCTCTCATCATTTTCGACGTAGAGTGTGCCTTTGAAGTATTGCGTTATGATCTTTTTACTCATGTAGAGACCTATGCCGGTTCCCACGCTTTCATGCTTGGTGGTAAAGTAGGGGTCGAAGATCTTATGCATAATCTCTTGCGGGATGCCTCCTGCGTTGTCATGAAAGATAAAACTCGCCTCTTTGGCACTCTCTTTGATCGAGAGTTTGACCGAGGGGTGCTCTACTTTGCGCTCTAAGAGTATATCTTTTGCATTGTTGAGAATATTGATAAAGACTTGAAGCAGCTCCCGCTTATACCCATATAAGATCCCGTGCTCTTCGCCGAGTTCGATACAGACGAATGTGATGGCGTGTTTGGTGTATTCGCTCTGCACGATCTCATACGCCTCGTCGCACACTTGATGCGCAAAGAACTCCACTCTCATCTTTTCGTTGCTTGAGAGCCTCCTGAAGTCATCTATGGTTTGACTCATATATCGCGTGTAACCGCGTAGTTTGCCTGCTATTTCCGTAAATTCGGATGCCGCGATGCTTTCGCGCTCTTCGAGCTCGATCTCTATCTCGACGTCGTTGAGCGTATTGTTGATAGCGGCTATAGGCTGACGCCACTGATGCGCGATGTTGCTTATCATCTCACCCATCGCCGCAGCACGGTTTTGAGACTCTATGATCCTGTTTTGACGCTCTTGTTCGGTGATATCCCTATGAAAACCGGTAATACGCGTAGGGGCGTGCTCCGGGCTGAAAAAAGCATCTCCCACATCTTCGATAAGGATGCGCTCGCCTCTTTTGGTGACGAGAGGATAGCGGATACGAAAGTGTACATACTCAAGTTTGCCGTCATACTGTTCGAGTATCTCGTGCATCGCTTCGTGGTGCTCAAAGCGGTGCTCGTCGGGAATAAGGGAGATGTAGTCTATATAGGTGATGCTCTCCTCTTCATTGAACCCTAGCCGCTTTTTCCAGCCGCTGTTGAGGTAGAACTCTTTTGTCTCAAGATTATAGTCCCAAAAGCCGTCGCGCGAGGAGTTGATGACAAACTCAAAACGGGTACTCTGCTCATGGAGTATGCGCTCTTTGGAGTTGAGGTCTTGGTGTGCCAGCACCTGATCGGTGACGTCAAAACGGATCGCTTTATAGCCGATGGTATTCCCGTCGATCTTGATCGGCGTAATAGAGGAGTCGGCCCAGAAGCAGCTGCCGTCTTTTTTAATATTGCGCATGATGCCGTGAAAGGTCTCGCCCGATTTGATCGTATTCCAAAGCTCCTTATAGACCTCGTCGGGTTCGTTGTTGGGACGCAAGATGTTGTGCGAGCGCCCTATAAGCTCCTCTTGAGCGTAGCCGGTGATATCGCAGAACCTCTTGTTGACATAGGTGATGCGACCCTCAAGATCCGCTTCGGAGACGATGACGTTGCGGTCGAAGATACTTCTGTCTTCATGCAAAAGAAGCTCTTTTTGTTTAATCAGTGAACGGATATGCGCATCATCTTTATGGTGTATCCAGATCGCGACGATCAAGAGCATCTGAATAATCATAGAGGCCTGCGAGGTCGTAAAGAAGAGGATGTTGACAAGGAGCACCAAGATCACCCCAACATGGGTGATCATGATGCGTTTTGACGTATTGTCAAGAAGTTGCGGCGGCTTCACGGGCGCTCCATCCTAAAAGAACTCTATCTCATTCTCTGCACTCTCTTTGCCCTCTAAAAAATTGATGACCATTTCGATATCAGTCTTGAGCGAGGCGTTATAGAAGCGCGGGTCTTTGGCCTTTTTATTCCAGACGTTTTGGCGAAAGGTCTCTAGCGAGAGCTGGAGCGATTCGAGGTATATACCCGTCTGTTCGATATCCTGCATGAATTTGCTCTCTAGCCCCAAGATGACTTCGCTGAAGTTGTGCAGGTAGCTTGCTAGCTCGCCGAATTCGGGGTAGGTATTGAGGATCGAGGCGTATTTGCGATAGACCTGAGAGAGTTTTGGGATATAGTTGGTATCAAGACGCTCGCCTTGGAACATCATGGCGATAAAGTTGTCGAGCTCGCCCGCTAGATCTTGGAGCTCCTCTTTGTCTTCGGAGAGGATATTGTCATAGTAGTCGTAGGTGTGAAGATTTTCGTTCTTTGGAGCAGCCGACCCATTTGAA
The DNA here is from genome assembly GCA_014764025.1 of Campylobacterota bacterium. Lineage (GTDB taxonomy): Bacteria > Campylobacterota > Campylobacteria > Campylobacterales > Sulfurimonadaceae > JACXUD01. Next base: position 6,975 of record JACXUD010000093.1, read on the forward strand.
TGCTCCTGCCTAATGTTTTGATTCGTCTGATAGGCGAGCTGGTTGAGCTTGTACTCGAGAATGCGGTTCTTGCGCTCCATCGCTTCAAGCTCCTGCTGAAGTTTGTTTTCATACTCCACAAGGAGTTTACGTTCGGATATGATGCGCGAAGCTTTGAAGAGGATGTTGAGAAGCACCTGCTTATCGAGTGGTTTATTGACGAAGAAGTTGATCCCGATATTGATAAGCGAGGTAAGCAGCCTTGATTCGTTGTGTGCCGAGAGGACGATGATCATAGGTTCATACTCCGAATACTCTTGAATCTGTTTTATCAGTTCGCTGCCGCTCATGATGGGCATATTGATGTCGGTGATGACGATATCGAT
>JACXUD010000345.1 GCA_014764025.1 Campylobacterota bacterium
ACAAATAGAGAGCTTTGCACGAGATGGCTACACGAATAAAAATGGTTAAAAATAGCCTGATTTTTGTTGAAAAACTTGCTATTAGCGAGCTATTAGCTGCGTTTTCCGCCTCAACCAGCCAATTTTTTCCTCATTTTTATTTCGCGCCCCACTCGTGCAAAGCTCTCAAATATAAACAAATTATCTTTTACTTTCAACAAGTTAAAACATTATCAAAATTCATCATTGTTCACTGAAATTCGCCAAAGTATAATAATTCTGCTACATATTTGCTACATATACGAAACGGATCTCAGATGGCCATCAAGCAAAAAATCACTATTTCTTCGATCAAAGCGCTTTCACCTGGCCTTGAAAGAATCAATGATACCGAAATCCCAGGCTTTCACGCACGCATCTCAAAAACAGGTCGCATCACCTATTATTTGTATTACCGTTTGAATGGCATGCAAGCCAATTACAAATTGGGTACTGCAGGTGAACTCACCCCCACCCAAGCACGAGATCTTGCCAAGCTTAAAGCCGCCGATGTAGCCAAAGGCATCGACATTCAAAACCAAAAGAAAGGGGCCAAAGCCGAAACCAAACGCCGCTATCATTTACGCCTGGATCGCTACCTAACAGAAAACTATCTCACCCTCTGTTTCCGTGTGGCGTGAAGCCCGAAGACTAAAAGACTTCCAAACAAAAGAAAACAACAAGATTAATGAATTAAGAGAAGCGGCTGATAAATCGGACTGGCAAAAGTTCGTGCAACTTATGGGCGGTGTATTCGTTAAACGTAACGAGCAACTAGCTCGGCCGCTCTATGATTATGAGCTGGATCTCTCAACAGGCGAACTCAAGCAAAGCTACTATGATGAAGAACCGTTAAAGACCATAAAAGGAATTCTTAGCTCAGGACAGAAACTAATTACACGGCATCTAAAATGGATAAAACTGGCTTTTGGCCAGGAAAAACGCTTTAACTTGGAGTTCTGTCAATAACTGTACGAGGGTTACAAAATTGATCTAAAACTCAATTATGTAATGTTCATCATCGATTTTTTTAAAAGAAACATAGTCCCTACCGTAGGTATCGAGTGTGTCTGAAGTAATTCTATCGCCCTCTTTTAAAACCCCTGCAGACTCGAGCTTACCTTTTAAATATCTACCTAAGGTCGCTCGCCCACCTGAATC
>JACXUD010000094.1 GCA_014764025.1 Campylobacterota bacterium
TTTGGCTTCTCGACCATATCGCTGACGCGTACGATTCCTTCAGCGATCTCTTCGCCGGCGATCACACCATATTTATTCGTCTCTTTTAAGGGAACCTCTTCGACGGCCACGATGGAGCACTTATACTCCTCAAAGAGTGCTACCATCTGATTGAGAACCGATTTGCCGTTGCCGTTATCACACAAATCATCCGCCAAAATGACTGCAAAAGGCTCATCCCCGATCAATGTTTCACCCGTAAGGATTGCATGACCCAAGCCCTTCATCTCGATCTGACGCGTGTAGGAGAAGGTACACCTCTCGATAACGGAGCGTATCTCACGAAGGTAGTGCTCTTTGCTCGTTCCTTTGATCTGGTGTTCAAGCTCATAAGAGATATCAAAGTGATCCTCGATCGCACGCTTTCCTCGTCCCGTTACGATCGCCATCGTATCGATTCCCGCACTGATCGCCTCTTCGACGCCGTATTGCAAAAGCGGTTTGGTTAAGACCGGCAACATCTCTTTTGGGATCGCTTTGGTCGCAGGCAAGAAGCGGGTTCCATAGCCCGCCGCAGGAAAGAGACATTTTTTTACTTTTGTATGATTCATTGATTCAACCTTCATCGTTTATTCTTGTCATTGTATAGTCAGCGTTCTTTAAAACGACTAAAGTCAGATACGAAGGCGGTATATTTTGGCGTGCGGATTTGCCAGCACCATCTCAAAGAGATTAGGGTCATACTCCTCTAAGACCATCAGCTGAACATAGAGCGAATTATAGGTCGCTTCATCAAGCACCAAAAAGGTGTCGTAGTTTTGCATATAGATGACGTTAAGCGCTCCTCTGAAGTCGATAAGCTCTACATCTTTATGCAGTCTCATCTCGTTATCGTAACTGGTTTTTGCAAAACGGCGCATCTTGACGCTTTGATCGCCGACTCTAATCGACATGGTCGCTCGCTCTATCGCTACGCCCCCTCCAAGCTCTATGAGTGAGCCGTTCTCTCTTGCATTGCGACTTATAAAGTAAAAGGGCTGTTTTTTCTGCTCTCCGCTCATAAGGTCAAGATTGCTAAAGCTAGCAACGGTCGGATAGATCTCCAGCATTCTATAAGGCAGATAGAGGTACACATCCCTGCTCTTTTGAGGCAGCTCCATATCGGTGCGCAGAAGCGTCAAGAAGTCGTTGGCATCGCTCAGACCGTACGCCTCGCTCATCGCCTCGATGTTGGTTCGCGTCTCACTCTTCTCGAAAGCCCTTTCGGTAAACTCCACGTCAAGGCGTGCCAGTTTTGCGCTCACCTCTTGAGGATGGGTAAGCATATAGCTCACCGCAAAGTTCACGCTGCCGCTATGTTTGCCGCCGTCAATGAGCGTCTTCATATCGGTGTAGTAGCGAATTGGGTAGCCATAATCCCACCAAGCCACGACATAATCTTCACGATCCGCTTTATCTTTAAGCCGATCCAAGAGTCTGACCTCATCGGCATTAAAGACGGTCGGCACCCTGTAAGAGTCGATATGGGTAATATTGGGATAGAGCGCCATTGCATAGAGCAGTGTAGCTGCCAAAGCCCGAAAGACTCTCTTCTCTATGAATCGTACAATCTCGTGAATCAAGAATGCAAACCCGAACGCAAGCGGCACGACGGCATAGATAGTAAATCGCAGTCCGCTGTTCATGGCAATGAAGCCAAGTCCCACGAGCGGCAGCATCAGCAGCATCACGCGGTGGCGATAGACGAGATAGCCATACCCGATAAGCGAGAGTATAAAGGTCGCCGTATGACCGCTGATTCGATTCGCAAAGGTCTCAAACGGGATGCTGCCCGCCTCTCGAACCGTCTGCATGACCGAGAAGAAGTGCAGCCCCATAGCACCGCTGCTCTCGATGGCCTCCTTGAACACATACCCTTTCAGACGCAGCGTAATCGGGTCTAGCCCCCCGGTCGCCATAAAGATCACAATGCAAGCACCGAGTAGATAGAGCCAGTATCGCTCGAACCGCTCTTGCGTAAAGAGCACGAAGAGTGCTGCGATGAGGATCAGTTTGAGCACTATCGGCACGCCGATAAGGCCGATCATCATCATGGAGAGAAGCTGATAGAAGTAGCCGTTGCGGCGCTCATAGAACAGAGTGTAGAGTACGATAAGCCCAAAAAGCGAAAAACTGAGCGCATAGCTGGCGTTATACCACCACATATAGAGCGCAATGCTCAGTGCAATGCCTAGCAGCGCACTTTTGCGGCGCGTCATGAAGGCATCGATAAGATAGTAGAGCGTAAAGAGTGCCAAAACGATATTGAGCATATCGGTATCGTAGTACCCCGCCATCGTGCGGTTATAGTAGCTCCAAGCAATGCCCGCTAGCAGCGATGCACCAAAACCGATCTCCAAATTCCCCAGGCGTTTGGCAATAAACATCATGGGTATAACAACCAAAGAGCTCAAGAGTATAGGCATATAGAGCAGTATCGTTTCAAAAGAGAACGGCAGAATTTTCGCGAAAAGTGCCGTCAGAAGCGACATAGCCTCGTGTGTGGGCGAGAGGTCGTTTGGCTGATGAAAACCGGCCAAAATATCGCGCGCTCCCTCTGCGAAGTAGTAGCCGTCGTTGGTGTTGATCATCAACTGACCATTGAAATAGAATGGCTCATATCCGTCAAAATGGTAGATCCAAACAAGCCGCATCGCAACGGCGAATGCGAATGAGAGAAGAGTATAGAGCCAGAGTCTTTGGGTTTCGCTCAGAGTTTTCACATGCCGACCTTTTACCAGATTTTGATCTCGTTATAGACGCTGTCGCGCTCTACCGGGACGAAGCCGCTGTCTTTAATAAGCCCTACGAACTCCTCTAACTCCACGCCGTTAGCACTCTTGGCACCTGCTGCAGAGTTGATGGACTCCTTCTCGATGGTACCGTCAAGATCGTTCGCCCCGAACTCCTGAGCCACAAGGGCTAGATTGACCGTCGAGGTGACCCAGTAGGCTTTAAGATTGGGCACATTATCCAAAACAATGCGCGCGACCGCATAGGTACGGAGTATCTCATTGGCCGTTATGAACTCTTTGACGTTGAGATAGTTATTCTGGCTCTGATAGACAAGCGGGATAAAGCAGTTAAAACCGCCCGTCTTATCCTGCAGATCGCGGATACGCATCATATGATCGATGCGGTGAGCGCGGTTCTCCACATGCCCAAAGAGCATCGTCACGTTGCTCTTCATCCCGCGTTCATGCCACTTTTGGTGGATATCTAGCCACTGCTGCGAGTTGACCTTGCCTTTACAGATATAATCGCGCACACCCTCGTCAAATATCTCGGCACCCCCTCCCGGCATCGAATCGACCCCGTTTTGTATCATCAGGTCGATGATCTCATCGTAACTTTTGTTATATTCACATGCCAAAAAGTGTACCTCTGCTGCGGTGAGCGCTTTGACATGAATGTGAGGATAGGCCGTTTTGATCTTCTTGAATATCTCCAGATACCACTCCAATCCCGTATTTGGATTGTGGGCCGAGACGATGTGCACCTCTTTTGCACCGCGAGAGTCGATATCTTTGACGATATCGAGTATCTCCTCGTGGCTCATCGTATATTGGTTGGGGTTCTTTCGGCTGGCACTATAGGCGCAGAACTTGCAGATATCCTTGCAGACGTTTGTGGGGTTGATGTGACGATTGATGTTGAAATATGTCTTTTTGTCATGCATTCTCCTGCGCTTCATATCGGCAAGGCCGGCCAGCTCAAAAAAATCCATCTCATAAAGTTCGAGCGCCTCATCAAAACCGATGCGCGCCCCTGATAAAATCTTCTCTTTTAAATTCATTATTGCCCTCTTTTTAATCGGCTGAGATTATAGCGAATTAGAATTACTGTATTATAATAAGCAAACCGATCGGAGATATTTATATTATGGATTTAACCCTAGAACTAGAGAATATTATTGAAAAAAGAGGGAGCGACTTTGAGCTCTCGAAGCTCTTTAAGAGCTATATCAAGGAGTATAAAGCCTCGCTTCCGACACTCTTTGAACAAAATCAGGGCAAGGACTTTTTAGTCAAACACACCAAAACGCTCGACTCTATCATCTCGCTTATGTACAAGACGATCCTGCGCCGGATGTTTGGCAACTACCTGCCGATGCGAAGCTCCATCCCCATCGCAATCGTGGCACTCGGAAGCTACGGGCGCGAGCAGCTCTGCGTGCACAGCGATATCGACTTGCTTATCGTCTATGAGGAGGTCGAGGGGTATCAGACGAAACTTATCATAGAGAAGCTCTTCTATATGGCGCTTGATGCGGGGCTTAAGCTCGGCCACCGCGTGCATGAGGTCAAAGACCTCCAAAGTGCCAGCAAAGAGGATATCACCATACGCACTTCGCTTATGGAGTCGCGTTTCATAACGGGCTCAAACTTTACGTGGGCATCATGCCAAAACGAACTCACGAAGATACGCCTTAGCGGACAAAAAGAGTTCATCCTGGCCAAGATCGAAGAGGCTAGAGCCAGACGCAAAAAATTCCCTGCATCGATGCAGCCAAACATTAAAGAGAGTGCCGGAGGACTGCGCGATGCACAACTGCTCTTTTGGATCGCCCAGACGATTTATGGCGTGAAAAATACGCGAGAGCTCATTGGACGCGTCTTTAGCGAAGAGGAGTATAAAGAGTACCGTATGGGGATCGAGCTGCTTTACCGCGTACGCAGTGCTTTGCACCTCATTACGGGAAAGCAAGAGGATAGACTCCTTTTAGAGTACATCCCACAAGTAAGCAAGATGCTAGGCTTTATAAACGATAAAAAACTCGCAACAAAAGTGCTTGAAGCGCAATGGCGCATCAATAATTTCACCCAGATCTTTGCAAAGAAGATGGTTCGTGAATATATCTATGAGGCTCATAATATAGGCATCTTCAGAAGAGGCAGACTTGCCAAAGGGATCTATGTAAACGAAGATAGACTCTTTGCAAGTTTTACGCTTAAACCTCAGCCTATCAATACGCTCTTAGAGATTTTACTTAAATTAAAAGACCAGCCATACCATTTTGATGCGGGCTTTTTAAGACTCTTCACCATCACGAAGATATCACATCCGCTCAAACAAAAGAGCTACTCCCTCTTCAAAGAGCTCTTCAAACGCGATCATATCTACTCATTTTTGAAACTCTTCTATGAGGCCGGCATACTCCATGAGCTCTTCTCAAGCTTTCGAAAAGTGATGCATCTGCCGCAGTTTGACGGTTATCATACCTATCCCGTAGATGTACACTCCATCAAATGCGTCAGAGCATTAGAACGCATTCAAAGCCCGTTCATTAAAACACTTCATGATGAGCTTTGCGAAGAGGAGAAGGCACTCATTAAGATCGTGACCCTCTTTCACGATACGGGCAAAGGTCGTAAACAAGACCACAGCGAAGTGGGTGCGAAACTGATCGCACCCCTTTTATCGCACCTGAAGTTCAAAGAGGAGCAGATCGAACGGGCCGTAACGCTCGTGCGTCACCATGTACTTATGAGCAGCGTTGCCTTTAAAGAGAACATCCATAATGAAAAGACGCTCTATAAGTTCATGTCCAATATCCATGATGCAAAAAATCTTCAGCTCCTCTATATCCTAACCTATGCCGATATCAACGGCGTTGCGGGCGAAACCTACAACTCTTTTAATGCCAAGCTCTTGCACGACCTCTATCAAAGTGCACTCGAGGTCGCCGAAAACAGCGGGCGTATCACCGATGCCACCAAACGCCTCAATATCGAGAGAAAACTTCAAAACCACAACGAATTCAAAGAGCTCCCTCGTACGCTTCAGACCAAGATATTGCGCGTTGAATCAAATCTTTTCTTCTTTAGAAACTCGATTTCGCAAATATTAAAAATAGCTCAAAAAGCAAAGGATACGCAAGAGTACAGCTACGATATCACGACAAAAGGCTCTTTGACCATCGAGATATATCGCCGTATTCCGCTCAATATCGGTTATCTGCTAGCGACTCTTAGCCATTTGGATGTAGGAAGCATGGATATATTCACCCTTTTTGATAATGTAAAGTACTTTAAGATCGAGTTCATAAAGAATATCGATGAAGCCGAACGAGGCGATATAGAGCAGATTCTGGAGAACGCCTTTGATATGAGCCGGCATGTGAAGATGCACAACATCAGTATCAAACGCAGCGAGATAGAAATTGATTGTGAACACTCGCTCACCTTAGCCCAACTCAATGTCCATACTTCCAACCAGCGCGGACTGCTCGCATTTATCATGAACGTATTCGAAGAGCTAGAGATCAATATCGTCAGTGCAAAGATACACAGCAACAAGAGTAGAGTACGCGACAACTTTTTAATGGAAAAGAAAAACGATATATGCAATAATGTCGGCAAAATCTACAAACTACTCACCAATGAAGGAAACTAAATGTGCGGAATCGTCGGCTATATAGGCAAAAAAAACACCAAGGAGATCCTCTTAGACGGGCTTAAGGAGCTTGAGTACCGCGGCTACGACTCTGCAGGGATCGCTATTTTAGAGGATGGAAATTTTACAAGCTATAAAGCAGTAGGCAAGCTTGTCAACCTAGAAGAGAAGACAAAAGAGTTCGAGACCAAAGGCTTCGCGGTGGGTATCGGGCATACTCGCTGGGCGACGCACGGCAAACCGACTGAGCTTAACGCGCACCCGCATTTGGGCGAATTCTCCTACGTTGTTCATAACGGAATTATCGAGAACTATGTCAAGCTCAAAAAAGAGCTTATGGATAACGGTGTAACTTTTTTAAGTCAAACAGATACCGAAGTTATCGTACACCAGTTCGAGAGGAACTTCCGCGCTCTTAGTAACGAGTTCGAAGCCTTCAAGAAGACGATATCAGAGCTAGAGGGCGCATTTGCCATCTTGCTTGTGACCAAATCTTCACCCGATACCATCTACTTTGCAAAACAGGGTTCCCCGATGATGGTGGGTGTGAGCAGTGAGGGCGAGAAGTACTTCGCATCATCTGATACTCCGCTGATAGGCCACTGCAGTGAAGCGGCCTATTTTGATGACGGCGATTTCGGGTTTGTGAGCGCAAACGAGATCGCCCTCTTTAACAAACACGGCAACAAAAAAAAACCAACCTTTACCAAACTCTCTGCCAACCGCCTCTCTGCACAAAAGAACGGATACCGATTCTTTATGGAAAAAGAGATCTATGAGCAAAGCAGCGTTATCGCCGATACGCTTATGGGGCGCTTGGGTGAGAATGAAGTGATCTTTGAGGAGATAACACCTTCGCTTTTGGACGGGATCAACGAGAT
>JACXUD010000346.1 GCA_014764025.1 Campylobacterota bacterium
GACCGCGTGGATAGCAACTGGATCGACAAGTATGTGAATCCGATACTCAACTTTACCTTCGAGTTTCACGACCCCGAAAAACAGCGCATGAAACGCACCTTTGAGCTCTCAAGCCGTGCCAAAGAGATCGTCATGCCCTTTAAGGCCAAATACAATATGGTGGACTTAGGCGTTATGGAGGATAAACCGGGGCTTATCCGCAGCGATATTCAGATAAACCTCTCTGGCTCTGATGATACGCAGCTCTATGATGGGATCAAAAAGCTGGAAACAAAGCTTCAGAGCATAGCGGGGATCCGCAACTACAGCAACAATATCCGTCTTGGCAAGATGGAGTATAAGATTAAGGTTAATGAGTACGGCCGCTTGTTGGGACTTAGCGAGGGGAGCGTGGCGCGAGTCCTCAGCGGCTATTTCCTAGAAAAACGCAACTCCACCGCCCTTGGGCAGTACGGCGTCATGGAGGTCAAAACATCCGATAGCGCCAAAGACCGTGTCGCAACGCTGGATGATTTTGAGCTCAGCCTCGGGGATGGACGCTTCGTGAAGCTTCGAGAGGTCGCCGATATTTTGGAGATACAAGACTACGAGAAGATCGACAAACTCAACGGCTCTATCGTCAAGACCCTCTATGCCAACGTGGATAAGCGTAAGATCACCGCCGAAGAGGTGCTTGACCAACTGGAACCGACCATGGAAGAGATACGTGCAAGCGGGGTGGATGTCAATCTGCTTGGCGAGAAGGAGAAGAATCAACAGCTCAAAGGCGATATGCAGGGGGCAATACTTTTAGCGCTCTTCTTGATATTCCTCACGCTTTTGCTTATCTTCTCGAAGGTCAAATATGTTTTGATGATCATCAGCGTCATCCCGCTCTCTATTTTGGGCGCACTCATCGGGCATAAGCTGCTTGGCATCAACCTCACTATGCCCTCTATCATCGGTATCTTGGGGCTTGCGGGGGTCGTCATCAACGACGGTATCATTATGCTTGACTTCTTGCACGGCACGCACAAGAGCGAGGAGTTCTTTAAACGTGCCAAGCTGAGGCTGCGCCCGATCGTCATCACCTCGACGACGACCTTCTTGGGGCTCTTTAGTCTTATCTTCTACGCTTCGGGGCAGGCGGTCATCTTACAGCCTATCGCCATCTCTATAGGCTTTGGACTGATATGGGG
>JACXUD010000013.1 GCA_014764025.1 Campylobacterota bacterium
CCGAATGTCGCTATAGCAAGGTCGCGTATCCCCTCCATATTTGAAAATCCTCCCGTGAGGATAACGCCCGCACCAAGCTGCTCTTTAAGACGGCTCTTTTCGATGATCTGTGCTAGGATCATCAGCGTCTCCTCAACGCGTGCGAAGATGACGTTGTGTACCACCTCTAAAGAGACTTCGTGAGTCGTGTGCTCGTCGCCTATTACCGGCAGTTCGATAAGATCGTTGCTAGGGGTGACTAACGAACCGTAGTTGAGCTTGACGCTGTCCGCAATGTTAAGCGGCGTATGCAGGGCCATAGAGAGATCGCTTGTCACATGGTTTGAACCTACGCCCAAAAAGCTGTTGAAACGAATAGAGTTCCCTGAGTGGATAACGAGATTGCTTGTACTCCCGCCCATATCTATTACGACCGCACCAAGCTCTTTTTCGTCCGAATTGAGTGTAGCGATAGATGAAGCATAGCCGCTAAGAACGATACTCTCTACCTCTACGCCTGCACCTTTGATCGCTTTTTTAAGGTTGTTGAGGCTTGATTTTTGGGTAGTGATGATGTGCGTCTCTACCTCAAGACGCGATGCGTTCATGCCAAGCGGGTCTTCGATGAAGTCTTGATCGTCAACCTTGAAGTTGTACGGCAAAGCATGAAGTATGGTATATTCGTTAGGGATATTTGCATTATAGACCGAAGTGTTCATAACACGATCGATCTCTGCTATGCTGATCTCTTTATTTTGGATATTTACGACGCCGTTGGAGTTGATGCTTTTTACGTAGGCTCCGGAGATCGAGACGATAGCGCTCTTGACCTCTATCCCCGATACGCGTTTTGCATCCGCTATGGCTGATTTGATCGATTTTGAGGCAAGGTCGATATTCGTTATCGTCCCTTTTTTGATGCCTTGTGCCCGTGATATCCCTGCACCCGTAATAGATATGTTGTTACTATCATCGATCTGAGCCGTGATGGCACAGATCTTAGTGGAACCGACATCTATCGCTAAGACAGTTCTGCTCAAGTTATAATCCTTCTATAAATATTTTAGTTTCAAACTTATTTTGCAACTCTTTGAGGGCACCTTGTTTAAACATCGCACTTTTGATATTAGCGATATTTGCAACTTGATCGTCTTGCGAAGGAGTCAGCAACTTTTGTTCCAAGATGTTATAGAGAACGATATCCCCACTGCTTAAAGTCACAAAGCCTCGTTTTTGGCCCTTTGTAAAGAGTTCCATTAAAAACTCGTTGGCTTGAACCAGTGTCAAGTCACTTAACTTGTTAGCATCTTTGTTAGTCACCATATCGGCAACTTTTCCTTTAAATGTAGCAAAAGAGCCGTTTGCAAGCTCAAGAAGAAGACGCTCTTGCTCCTCTTGGAGATAGTTAGGCACGACTTGCGCTTTGGCATCCTCATAGCTTTTTACGGTCGATGGATTGGTCTTGACCAGCTCGATCGTATAGTAGTTGCCGTTGATGCTTTGTGAAGGTTTGAGAAACGGCGATGTAGGGGCTAGTTTTGCGATCGATTCGATCGTCTCTTGATCAAACGGATTGTTTGACTCTGATATCGTGATGCTCTGAGGGGTTCTCTCTTTGAGTTCACCCTTTTTAAAGGCTATATATTCGCGCAGTGCGGCATCCTTTGTTGCTTTGTCGTTAAGGGCTTTGATGACATCGGTTTTGGCCGCGTCGAGTTGTGCTATTTTCCCCTCGGCATCTTTGAATTGGTTTTTGTTCTCGTTGTAGTATGCTTCAATCGCCGCGGCGTCGTTTGAGAGATCCACTTTCGTGTGCTCGATGTAGCGGATATCGTATGAGACCTCGCTCATGAAATTCTGGCGTCTCGTCTCCCAGTAGGCTTTGATTTTTTCATCGTCCAGTGCGATATGGATATCTTTTTTAGACAAGAGTTTGTATTCGATCGTATCCGCTATTCGGTCGATCGTACTCAAAATAGAGGCTTCTGCCGCGTTTGGCTGAACATTTAAGAGTGTAAGCACTTTTCTGACCAAGAGATCTTTGCGGATATCCTCCTCATACTCTTTCATCGTATAGTTGTTGCGAGTCAAGAGTTCTCTATAGGTCTCTTTGTCAAAAACACCCTCTTTTTGAAAATACTGGCTTGATTTGATCTCTTCGAACACCTCGACGTCACTTACGCTTAGGTCGTAAGAGCGCGCCAAATTGATGATGAGCGCTTTATCGATCAGCTGTTGAAGCGCCTGCTTTTGAAGACCGAAAGCCTTTGCCTTCTCTTCGTCGAAGTTGCCTTGGAACACCTGGCTGTATTGAGAGTAGAGGCGTGAATAGCCCTTTTGCAGGTCACCCATCGTGATCTCTTCATCACCTACTTTTGCCACCGCACCCGCTTTGTCGCCGTAGCTGTACTGTCCCCATCCTACAAATCCGGCACCGACAAACGCGATGGTGGAGATCCATATAGTGATGATCAAATATTTTTTGTGTCTCTGCATCCATGTAATCATTGAAATCAAACCCCAGTCTCTGATATTTTTGCTATTTTAGGTAAAAAGTGATTAAAACTTTATAAACTTTTTGTATAGAACTGTTATGATTTTAAGAGAATCCGCTCAAAGGGGAGAATATGACGAACGAAGAGCTAAAAAGGCGTGATTTAGAGGTTTTATGGCATCCGTGTACGCAGATGAAAGATCATGAGTTTCTGCCGCTAACACCTATCAAAAAGGGTTATGGGGTCTATCTGGAGGATTTTGAGGGCAACCGCTATATAGACGCGATAAGCAGCTGGTGGGTCAATCTCTTCGGGCACTCGAACAGCTATATCAACAGCCGTGTCAAAGAGCAGTTGGATACTCTTGAGCACGTTATATTGGCCGGTTTTACGCATGAGAGCGTTATAAAACTCTCCGAGAGGCTCGTAAAGCTTACTCCAAAAGGGTTAGAGAAGTGCTTCTACGCCGATAACGGCTCAAGCGCCGTTGAAGTGGCGCTCAAGATGAGCTACCATGCTCATAAGAACGGCGGTAAAGAGAAAAAGCTCTTCGTCTCCTTGACCAACTCCTACCACGGCGAGACCTTGGGTGCGCTGAGCGTCGGCGATGTGGAGCTCTATAAAAAGACATACGAACCTCTGCTCATCCGCTCGATACAAACGGCCGTACCGAGAGATATGAGTCAAGAAGCGGCTTATGAAGCGGCATGTGAATTTGAACGTTTGTGCGCGCAAAGAGGGAATGAGATCAGTGCTATTATCCTAGAACCGATGATACAGGGAGCCGGATATATGCATATGTATCACAGTGATTTTTTAGTTCGTGTCCGAGAGATAACGAAGCGTTATGACATTCACCTCATTGCCGATGAAGTGATGGTCGGTTTTGGGCGAACAGGCAAACTCTTTGCATGTGAACACGCTAACGTCTCACCCGATTTTTTAGTCCTCTCAAAGGGGCTCACCGGCGGTTATCTGCCTCTTTCGGTCGTTTTGACGACTAACGAGATATATGCACGTTTTTATTGTGATTACGGCGAGTATAAAGCATTTTTGCACTCACACTCATATACGGGTAATGCGTTAGCGTGCTCGGCTGCCAATGCAACGCTGGATATATTTGAAAAAGAAGATATCATAGAGAAAAATCTTGAGAAATCAAACTATATCGCCGAAAAAGTCAACTCTTTTCGAGCGCTCTCTAATGTAAAGGAGGTGCGACAGTGCGGTATGGTCTGCGCCGTGGAGCTGCAAGGCTACGACCCGAGCGAACGAATAGGATTAAAGGTCTATGAGTATGGACTCAAACACGGAGTGCTTCTGCGCCCGCTAGGGCATGTCATCTACTTTATGCCGCCCTATGTCATCACGAATGAAGAGATAGATACGATGATAAAAGTCGCTTACGATGTGGTTGTGATGCTTGAAGCAAGATAGGGTATCAGTCGAAATTGAAATCTTTATTCGGAGAGTCGAGCATCAAGATACGGCAGCTCTTCTCTAGGATCGAGAGCTTTTTTGCCATCTCGTGAATATCGCGGTTAAAGGCATAGACGCCGTAACCGCGTATGACCATGATATCGGTCTTTTGGGTCGCAAAATAGTAGGCGATCTCGCTCTCTGCGCGGTCGTACCAGTCGTCGAACTGCTTTGGATCGACGATGCTTATCGTACCGATCTCCTCATATCCGAAGTAGTCACGCGGCTCGATGATGTTGTGCTTTAGCGAGTAGGCTGTGGTGAACGGGGGCATCGTGAAGGTGACGTACTTGGCATCAGAGAGGGTCTTATAGATGTTATAGTGGATACTTGCATCGATGCTAGCCTGGTGCCAGCGGTAATCTTTTTTGAAGTAGAGCTCGATAAGGCTGATATCATCCAGTGAGTCAAAGACCGCCTCTTTGGTGTTGATTAAAAAGCGGTTCGAGTCGGTTTTGGCCGAGATAGAGCCGTGATAGATGCCAAAGAAGTCTTTGCGAAACATGGAGAGCGCTAAGCGCGAGAGCTGATTTTTAAGGTGCTCTTTGTTCATATTTCTATCCTCCTTTTGGCATGTGAAAATCGTTGCGGCGATTTTAGCACATTATCACTTTAACTACTCATCCTCTTTGGCGAATTTTTTATACAAGAAATCCAAAATAGCTTCACGGCAGCGGATGTACTCAGGGTCGCTCTGAAGCGATACACGGTCGCGCGGACGCTCTAGATTGACCTCTAAAATCTCGCCGATGGTCGCTTCGGGGCCGTTGGTCATCATGATGACGCGATCACTCAGCAACACCGCCTCGTCGATATCGTGCGTGATGATAATAACGGTGTTCTTGACGCTCTCTTGGATACGCATGAGATGCTCTTGCAAATTGGCGCGCGTAAGGCTGTCAAGCGCCCCAAACGGCTCATCCATGAGTAGCACTTTTGGCTCTATCGAAAGCGCCCGCGCAATCCCCACACGCTGCTTCATACCGCCGCTGATCTCGTCGGGCTTCTTATCTTTGGCATGTGAAAGATTGACCATCTCGATATACTTCATCACGCGCTCTTTGAGTTCGCTTTTGCTGAGATGCGGCATCACCTTTTTCACGGCCAGCTCTATGTTTTGGTACGCAGTGAGCCACGGCAGAAGCGAGTGGTTTTGAAAGACCACGGCGCGCTCGGGCCCCGGCCCCTCTATATGCTTGTTCTCTAACACGATTGTGCCGCTGCTTTGCATATCAAGCCCCGAGATGATATTGAGCAGGGTCGATTTGCCGCACCCCGAGTGGCCGATGATCGAGATGATCTCGTTTTGTTTGATCTCAAGATCGACGTTCGTTACCGCGATATAGCCCTCTTTGCCCGGTATGGCAAAGCGTTTTTCGATGTTTTGTAGGTTTAAGAATTTCGCGCTCATTATGCTCTCCCTTGTTTTCTGTAATCAAAATAGTCGGCTATCTTGCCCATGACGATATCGAGGATAAAACCGATAAGCCCCACCAAGATGATCCCGATGATGATGCTATAGTAGTTGAGGTTGTTGTACTCATCCCAGATCCAAAACCCGATACCGATACCGCCCGTGAGCATCTCTGCCGCCACGATGACCAGCCATGCGATACCCAAAGAGAGCCTCATACCCGTAAAGATATAGGGTACGGCAACAGGCAGAATGATCTTGGTTATCTTCTCTAGCGGCGAGAAGTTGAGCACTTTGGCTACGTTGAGGTAGTCTTGGTTCACGCTCTTTACACCCAAAGTGGTGTTGATGATTATCGGCCAGATCGATGTTACGAAGATGGTCGAAATAGCTGTCAGATTGATATCTTGGAAGATATAGAGCAGCAGCGGCAGCCAAGCCAGCGGTGAAACGGGCTTTAGTATCTGAATATAGGGGTTGAATGCCAGATGCGCACTCTTGCTCATACCTATTAAGAGCCCAAGCGGCACGCCCACGATGATGGCCAGCGCAAAACCGCTAAAGACACGCTCTAGTGAAGCGAGTATCTGCCAAAAGATACCCTTGTCGTCTTGGTTGTTCACATAAAAAGGGTCTGTTAAGACTCCAATCATCTCGTCACCCTCGCTCGTCTCACCGCCGAATGCCGCTACATAGGTGTTGTAGGGTGTGGGAAAGCCATCCACCTTGCCCGCAATCGTGCTCCATATCTGAACGATCGCCAGCAGCGTAATAAGCGGCAGGGCGATCTTTTTTACTAGTTCTAGATTCATCTTTTTCTCCTTGAGTCTTTTTGAGTCTTTAGGCCTGCCCATGGGTGATTCTATTTTCAAAGAGGCTATATACAGTTTGTATGGGCAGAGTTAAAGACTCTTTGTGTTTTCACATGCCCTTGGCATGTGAAAATTGTCTATTTTGTTACATATTTCGGATCGGCACATCCAGCAGGGCCATACGGACAAACATAGCTTGGCTGCTCTGTTTTCACATGCCATTTATTCACTTTTGCAAGTTCGGCTTTTGTAACTTTGGGTGTTGTCACCTCAAAGCTGTAGATGTAATCGACCGCAGCGTTTGGATCCCAAACTTTGCCGTCCATGAATTTGTTGTACTCATCTACACCATCTTTTTTCCATGCACTCGGCGGAAGCGAGTAGCCAACCTCTTTTGCGGCGGCTTCAAACAGGTCAGGGCGATAGACCTTCTCGATGGTGGCTTTCATATCCACCGCTTTATCGAGCTGACCCCAGCGATACATCTGCGTGATGAACCACATACCGTGGCTGTAGAACGGATAGGCAGCGTAATAATTGGCAAATACGTTGAACATCGGGTTTGCTTCAGAATCTTGGCCTTTGAGGTATTGGAATGTTCCCGTCATCGACTTCTCAAGTACATTTACCGGTGCTTTTACATAGTTTGGTTTTGCCAAAATCTTTGCCGCCTCTTTGCGGTTCTCCCACGAAGCATCCAGCCACATCTGCGCTTCGATGATCGCTTTCATGACCGCTTTTGTGGTCTCAGGGTTTTTCTCTACGAAATCCGCTCTTGCCTGGAGCACTTTTTCAGGGTTGTTGTTCCATATATCGTAGTTGGTGACAAGCGTTGAACCTTTGTTTTCCATAACAACACGCTCATTCCACGGCTCACCTACACAGTAACCCTCAATATTACCGGCGATGAGGTTTGATGGCATTGTCGGCGGTGGGAAAGGTTTGATCGTTGCATCTTCATCAGGTTTGATGCCGCTGCTGGCCATCCAGTAGCGAAGCTCATAGTTGTGCGTCGATACGGGGTGAACCATACCGAAGTTAAGCGGTGCATAGTTTGAACCCTCGGCCTTGTGTTTGGCATCTATATATTTTTTAAGCGATTCCGAGCCGAGAGGGCGTTTTTTATCATCCATGCCGTACTTTTGCATCTGCTCGATGATGTTGTTTCCAAAGGTGATACCGTTACCGTTGAAGTCAAGGCTTAAAAGCGCTTGAAGATTCGCTTCGCCGTTGATGCCGAGCGTTGCCGCGATAGGCATACCCGCTAGGGCATGTGAAAAGTCATACTCGCCGCTGATCACCTTTTGCTGAATACCCGGCCATCCGCCGCCCTCTTTGACCACGTGTACGCTAAGACCGTGCTTTTTGAAAAAGCCTTTCTCTTCGGCAATAACGATCGGTGCACAGTCGGTAAGTGCTATGAACCCTATGGTCAACTCTTTTTTCTCCGGTGCCGCTAATAAGCTTGAAGCTATCAGCGATAGACCCAGACCTATCTTTGCAACTCTTCTTAACATCTTCGACTCCTTAAAGTTTCATTATGCCGAAATTGTATCACGAGTCAATTCACTAAATAATCAACTAATTGTATAAAAATTAATCAATACTTTGCTTAAAACTTCATTAGAGCACTTTATAATGGTGTCATCGATTTGGATATAAAAAGGATTTATGATGATTAAATCAGTATGTGGGTACTGCGGTGTGGGGTGTGGTCTTGAGTATGATAAAGAGACCCTCATCGGTGATATCGCTTACCCGACCAATCAGGGCAAGGTGTGTGCTAAAGGTGTCTCGGAGTTAAACACCATTCAGACCGCTTCGCGTCTGCTTCGCCCGCAAATGCGCGAATCTATATATAGTGATTTCAAAACGGCTTCGTGGGAGAGTGCCATCGAGCTTATTTCGCAAAAACTACAAAATGCTCCAAAAGAGAAGATCGGCCTCTATCTCTCAGGTCAGCTTCTGACCGAGGACTACTATATAGCCAACAAGTTCGCCAAAGGCTTTTTGGGCACTAACAACGTCGATACCAACAGCCGCACCTGTATGGCGAGCGCGGTGGTTGCCTACAAAAAGTCCATCGGGGCCGATTTCGTGCCGCTTCGCATGGATGATATATTCAGTGCCAATCTGCTTATCTTGGCGGGTGCGAACACCGCCGAGGCGCATGTCGTCTTTCACAATCAGATCAAAAAGGCGAAAAAAGAGGGGCTTAAAGTGGTCGTGATCGACCCGCGCTACACCGAGAGCGCAAAGCTGGCAGATATCTACATACCCATAAAACCAAACGGCGATATCGATTTTTTCAATCTGCTCTCTAAACGCATCATCGACGAAGAGCTTTATGACAAGGAGTTTGTAACAAACAGGGTTAATAATTTCGAGCTGCTCAAAAACAAGTTTAAACGCGTTCCTGCGACTAAGATGCTTAAACGCACCGGCATAGATGAGGAGCTCTTCGAGGAGTTCTTCAGGCTCTATCGCCGCAGCGAGAACATCATCACCGCATGGACGATGGGGCTGAACCAATCATCCCAAGGGGTTGATAAGAACCTAGCTCTGATCAACACGCACCTCTTGACAGGGAAAATCTTTAAAAAAGGCAACGGGCCGCTTAGCCTTACGGGTCAGCCAAATGCCATGGGCGGGCGCGAGGTGGGCGGGCTCTCTACCATGCTTGCCGTACACCTTGGGTTTGACGATGAGTCTATCAAAAAAGTGGGCGAGTTTTGGAAAACGGACAAAATTGATAACAAAGCGGGGCTCACGGCAACACAGATGATGGGGGCGAATCTGGAGGTGCTTATCATCTGCCACACAGACCCTATCTATCACTTGCCAAACCGTACACGCACCGAAGAGCTGATGAAAAAGATCCCTTTTGTGGTTGAGATAAACGCCTACGAGGACAGCGAGAGCGCGGCGTTCGCGCATATTAGGCTTCCTGCCGCTCCGTGGGGCGAAAAAGAGGGGGTGCAGACGAATCTGGACAGAACCATCACCAAACAAGAGAAACTAACACGAACCTCCATAGACTGCAAGCCAGATTGGGAGATATTCCAGCTCATCGCGCAAAAGATGGGCTTTGGCGAAGCGTTTCATTTTAAAAACTCGCAAGAGATATTCGAGGAGTTCGCGGCGATGACGAAGCTGAACCCCTATATGGACATTCACAAGGCATCGTATAATCTTCTTGCCCGGAAGCCTTTTATATGGGGCGAGGAGATCAAGGATTTTTTAACAGCCGATAAAAAGGGCAACCTCTATTTCGTAGAGAACAAGCTGCTAAGCGAAAAGAGCTCGCTTGAGTATCCTTTTGTTCTACTGACGGGACGAACGCGCGACCAGTGGCACAGCGGCACCAAAACGCGTGTGGCATCGGTGCTGATGAAGTATAAAGAGCTCAACTTCTGCGAGATCCACCCCGATGATGCGAGAGAGTTTGGCATAGAAGAGGGGGATGAGATTGCGGTGAGTTCAAAACGCGGGAGTATTAAAACCTTTGCAAAGATCACCAAGGATATCCGCCCTAAAACGCTCTTTATCCCCATAACCAACCGCGAGATAAACTATCTGACCAATGACCTGCTTGACCGTGAATCGCTTGAGCCCGACTATAACCATAGCGCCGTGAAGATTTCAAAGGAGATATTATGAAAACGCTGCCGATACTGCTTAAAAACCAAAAGATCCTGCTTATAGGCGGGGGAAAGGTGGCTCTGCAAAAAGCGAGCGTTTTGCAAGAGAACGAGATAGATTTTCGAATTGTGGCATGTGAGTTTATTGTGGAGTTCGAGAGTTTCACATGCCAAAAAGTTCAAAAGGCTTTTAGCGTTGCCGACATCGGCGATGAGCGTATCATCATCGATGCAACGGGAAATGAAGCGGTGGCACAAATGTTAGTAGCGCATAAAAAGAGCCGCGATATTTTGCTCAATGTGGTCGATGTGCCGCATCTGTGCGACTTCTACTTTATGGCGCTCACCAAGAACCGACCGCTTCAAATTGCAGTCTCAAGCAACGGCGCTTCACCCACTGCGGCGAAATATTTTCGTGACGAGTGCGAGAGGCTTATCCCAAAAGATATAACCGCGTGGCTTGAGCAAAAACAGCGTGAGCGCGATATGGGGCTAATCGATGCTCAAAAATCATTAAGTGAGGTGCGAGCTATGAGTGCAAAGGTCTTTTTGGTGGGGTGCGGGCTTGGCGATGTGGAGCTGCTCACAATTAAAGCCTATAAAACCATCACAAGCGTAGATGTGGTCTTGTACGACCACCTAATCAGCGATGAGATCATGGCGATCGTACCGGCAACTACGGAGAAGATATATGTGGGCAAACAAAAGGGGTGCCACTCAAAAAGCCAAGAGCAGATCAATGAGCTCATCATTTCACATGCCAAAAGGGGCAGACGCGTGGCACGACTGAAAAGCGGCGATCCGTTCGTATTCGGGCGCGGTGCGGAGGAGCTAGAGGAGCTGGTCTATGAAGGGATAGAGGCAGAGGTGATCGCAGGGATAAGTTCAAGCATCGCCGCGCCGCAGTGCGCGGATATTCCCGTAACGGCTCGCGGCTATGCAAGCGGCTTTAGCGTGGTGAGCGCGCATCTTAAAAACAACCGCGTCAATCTGGAGTGGGTGCCTCTATTGGGGATGAAGAGTCACACCGTAGTGGTGCTGATGGGGCTGAGCCGTGTGAACGAAATCGTAGCTGAAGCGAAGCGGTTGGGGATCGATACAAAGACGCCCTGTGCGATCGTGAGCAACGCAAGCAGAAAGAATCAAAAAACGGTGGTGACTACGCTTTTGGAGTTGGAAAAGGAGGGGATAAACATAGAACGCCCCTCTATTTTGGTCTTTGGGGATGTGGTTTTGTATAGAGAAAAATTAGCGGCAATTTCACATGCCAAATATTTAGCAGCATAAGGAGTTATAAATGAACAAGTTAATCCAAGCCAAAGAGGCGAGAAGCAAAAAAATCAATAAGATCGAAGAGATAAAAGCACTTAAAACACCCATGAGCGTCTATGAGAGGCTCGATGCGATCTCGGCATGTGAACTTGGCGAGCTAGCCGATGAGGAGACCTCATTTTTCTTGAAGTGTTTTGGGCTCTTTTTAAAAGATGATGGCAAATTTATGCTGCGTATCCGCATTCCAGCGGGGCAGCTCAGCGCACTTCAAGCGGCAAAGCTGGGTGAAATATCCAAAAAATACGGCAACGACTATATCGATATCACGACACGCCAGCAGCTGGAGTTTCGTTTTATCGAGCTTCAAAATATAGCGACCGTTTTGAGTGAGCTTGATAGCGTGGGCATCACCACCTTTCAAACGGGGATAGACAACTTCCGCAATATCGTCACCAGCTCGTTTGACGGCTTGGGAGAGAGAAGCATTATAGAGTGCAAACCCATCATCGACGCGATGCAATCAATTTTCTTGAAAAAAGAGGAGTACATCGGGGTGCTGCCGCGAAAGTTCAACACGGCGATTTTGGGAGCGAAAGTGAACGACTGCAATATCTACGGGCACGACTGCTCCTTTATCGTGGCGAAAAAGGGCGAAGAGATAGGCTTTAACCTCTATCTCGGCGGGCGTGTGGGGGTGCAGGCGAGTGACAGCGGCATATTCGTCAAAGAGGGTGACGTTTTGGCGACCTATAAGGCCGTGATCGATCTCTTTAAAGAGTACGGTTTTCGAGACAACCGCAATAAAAACCGTCTGCACTTTTTGCTTGAAGCCGTGGGGATGGAGGCGTTCGTGGAGGCGATAGTCAAAACGACGGGCATAAAGTATGAGAGCAGCGGCGAGATCTTGGCAAAAGAAGAGTATGTGCTTGACTCTAGCGGCGTATATAATTTGGGTGAGGGCAAGAGTGCGTTTCACTTTAGCGTGCCAAGCGGCGTCTTTAGCGGGAGTGACCTGATGAACGTAGCCGTGGTGGCGAATATGGTCGATGGCAGCGTGCGCCTCTCGGTCGAGCAGAGTCTCTATATCATCGCGGCATCTTCACATGCCAAAACGATTCAAAACTCGCCCATCTATCAAAATTATGCGCAGTATCAAAACATCTATTTCAACCATCAGATCGCCTGTGCGGGTACGGCAACGTGTAGTTTCGGGGTGATACCCAATAAACCTGATGCCATCGAGATGGCGGAGTTTTTGGCAAAAGAGGTGCCGATTCGTGTCGGCAAAGTGCGAATGTACTGGTCGGCGTGTGTGAAGGGGTGCGGCATTCACGGGGTGGCGGATATCGGTTTTGAGGGGTGTAAGGCAAAAGACGAGAACGGCGAGACCTGCTACGGGGTGCATATTTTAATGGGCGGTTATGCGACCAAAAAAGCGCAGGAGGCCAGAGTGGTCTTTAAGAGCGTTCCACTTTTTCGTGCCAAATACACGGTCAAAAAGATCATGCTGATGTATAAAAACGAACGTGAAGGGGTCGAGAGTTTCGAGTCGTTTTATGAGAAAAAGCTTGAGATGCTCACTACCGAGGAGCTAGTTGAAAAGATCGAGAGTTATACGGCGTAGATTCACATGCCAAAATACGGCATGTGAAGATATCAAAGAGGCGGTTTACTTAAACCAGCTCTTCATCTTCTCGATCGCAGAATCAAGGATCGATTCATGCGGTTTTGACTCCTCTAGGCCAAAAGAGCTTTCGAGCTTGCGAAGCAGTTCACGCTGTTCATCGTTGAGTTTGCGAGGATAGGTGATGTTGATCTGAGCGATCAGATCCCCTTTGCCGTGTCCGTGAACATCTTCGATACCCTCGTTACGGAAGGTGTAGTGCTGTTTGTCGCGTGTGCCCACATCAAGCTTGAGCTCTAGCTCGCCCGTAAGTGAAGGGATGGTAAGCGTATCTCCCATGACCGCTTGGGTGAAAAATACCGGGATCTCGATATAGACGTTGTTGCCATCACGCACAAAGTGTTTGTCCGGGCGAACCGTAAAGGTGATATAGAGGTCTCCTCGCATCCCTTTTTTGCCGATGTTCCCTTTACCCGAAACGCGCAGACGGTTGCCGCTGTCTATCCCTTTTGGGATCTTCACCGTCACTTTTTCACGTACTTCGCTGAATCCGTCACCATGACATGTACCGCACTTGTCTGCCGCGGCACTTCCGCTTCCGTGACACACCGGACAGGTCTGCGAGAAGGTCATGAAACCCTGTTTCATAAAGATCTGGCCTTGACCGCCGCACTGCTTACAAGTAGCCAGCTTGCCGTCTTTTGCACCCGTACCGTTACAGCTCTTGCACGCTTTTTTATAGCTGAACTCTACCTCTTTCTCGCATCCAAAGACCGCCTCATGGAAGCTGAGATACATCTCGATGTTCATATCGAGCGGGTATTTGTCTATATCGGCAGGATTGCGTCTGCGGCGCGAAGATGAACCGCCGAATCCGCTGAACATCTCTTCAAATATTGAACCGAGATCCTCAAAACCGCCCATGCCGCCAGAGCGTCCGCGTCCGCCGCCCATGCCCTGCAAGCCCTCTTTGCCGTATCTGTCGTAGATACTTCTTTGTTTGTCGTCACTCAAGCACTGATAGGCTTCATTCACAAGCTTGAACTTGTGCTCAGCTTCGTTATCACCCGGGTTTTTGTCAGGATGATAGACCTTTGCCATTTTTCTGTAAGCTTTTTTGATGGTCTCTTTATCAGCATCTCTTGAAACTTCTAATATTTCGTAATAGCTTAACTCTTCCATTAGTTTTAGTATCCCTCAAAAAAATTTTTTCGCAATTATAACTAAAATGTAGTTTAATTTTATGTATAATGGGTATATGAGAAGAGTGACACTGCTATTACCCCTTTTATTGCTTGTGAGTGCCTGTTCTAAGGCGCCTGAGGTTGCCAAAAGCGAAGTCGCCATGCGTGATTTCAATGCTTCGGCACCTTTGGAGACAACCATCGAATTCGAATCAAACGTCAAACCGAAGCTTCTGCTCAAAAACCTTCCGAATACCTATCTTAAAGAGGCGAACTTCACGGAGCTGCCTAACTGGGAGGGTGAGAATTACGAAGCGGCTCTTGAGTCGTTCATAGAGAACTGCAAAAGCACGAAAGCACAGCTTGTTTATAAAGAGCTTTGCAGTGAAGCACTCACCGCCGATGATGCCAAAGAGTTTTTGGAGGCGCACTTCAAACCCTATAAGATCCATAACAAAGACGAGCATGACAAAGGTCTCTTAACAGGCTACTACGAGCCGCATCTGCACGGCTCAAAAAGACGTCACGGCCGCTATATCTACCCTATCTACGCGACTCCCAAAGATCTTATCACGGTAGAGCTCAGCTCCATCTATCCTGCACTCAAGAACTTTCGTCTGCGCGGAAGATTGGAGGGTAACAAGCTCATCCCCTACTACACCCGCGAAGAGGTGAGCGAAAAAGCTCTTGATGCGGAGGTGATCTGCTACACCGACTCCAGGGTCGATCTCTTCTTTTTGGAGATTCAGGGTTCAGGACGCGTCAGCTTGGATAACGGACAGACCATATTCGTAGGCTTTGATAATCAAAACGGCCATCGCTACCGTGCCATAGGGCGCTACATGATAGAGCAGAAGATGCTCAAAAAGGATGAGGTCTCGCTTCAAAGCATCAAAAAATGGCTAGAGGAGAACCCATCGCGCGTGGACGAGGTGCTCAACTATAACCAATCGGTCGTCTATTTCAAAGAGAGAAGCCGTCCCGCTTCGGGCTCGCTGGGCATAGAGCTTCAGGCCAAACGCTCCGTAGCGGTCGATAGACGCTACATCCCGCTTGGGAGTATGCTCTATCTCAATGCCAAAGAGAACCGAATCAACGGTATCGTCTATGCGCAAGATACGGGAGGGGCTATCAAAGGTGCGGTTCGCGCCGATCTCTTCTTGGGTTATGGCAAAGAGGCGATGCATGTTGCCGGAAGGCTCAAAGACGAGCTGGAGCTCTGGATACTCCTTCCAAATAGAGGTGAAGTGCTTTGATACACTCGTTAGAGAAGTTTAAAAAGCTTGTCGATGCGCTTGAAGCTTTGCCGACCATCGGTAGAAAATCGGCAACGCGCCTTGCCTATCATATCGTGATGCGCGACAGTTTCATGGGGCTGAAGATCTCACATGCCATCGAAGATGCACTACGCAGTATCAAAAAGTGTACGAAGTGCGGCGGCATGAGCGAAGATGAGCTCTGTTTCATCTGTGCCGACGAGTCGCGCGATACCTCGACGCTCTGTATCGTGGAGAGTGCGAAGGATATCTTGCTGCTTGAGGAGAATCAGCTCTTTAACGGACGCTATTTTGTGCTTGAGCGCCTTGAAGAGGTGAGCATCGCTCATCTGCACGAGTTGGCAAAAGATGGCGTTCAGGAGATTCTCTTCGCCCTTACGCCATCCATTGCGAATGATGCGGTGATCCTCTATATCGAAGATAAACTGAGCGATCTCTCTATCAAGTTCTCAAAGATCGCCCAGGGTGTTCCAACGGGCGTGAGTTTAGAGAATATCGACATTCTTTCGCTCTCTCGGGCGATGAGCGACAGGGTGCGAGTATGATACGAGTATGGCTCGTTTGTTCTTTGCTCTTCATGGCCCTAGAGGCCGACAGACAAGACTCTATCCCACTCGAAGAGGATATGGAGAAGATCGAAAACGCTATCACCAAAGAGCAGGTGCAGAACTGGCTGGAGGGGCGAATAGGTCTCAAACCCCACAAAGTCAACTATATCTTGCCCTTTGGGTATCGACGCGGAGAGTATAAGAGCTACACCCCCGAAGCGCAGTATAAACAGGCAGAAGCGGAGCTGCAGGTGAGCTTGAAGCTCAATGTGGGGAACAATCTCTTAGGGCTTCATGAGGCATACTACGCATCCTACTCGCACCAATCTTTTTGGCAGCTCTATACCGATTCATCCCCTTTTCGCGAGACCAACTATAACCCGGAGATATTCGTCGCTTTTCCGGTAGAGGATGAGTCGCTTTTGGGACTACGCTCTATTACCTTTGGCTATTCGCACCTCTCGAACGGGCAGGGGAATATAGAAAATGTCGTCGATACGAATTTGACCGGAATTCCCGCAGAGCTCCATAAATACGTTGTTAACCGCTCACGAAGCGTCAACTCGCTCTATGGCGATTTTCGTATCCAACACGGCTCGCTCGTGACCGATCTGCGTTTATGGATGCCCTTTACGGCCAACGGTGACCTGAGCGATAACCCCGATCTGCTTGACTATACGGGCTTTAGCAGTCTCAAGTTTCGATACTTTTACGGCAAGAGCCTCTATACCCTTAGTGGAAGAATGAGCTTCACGACCGCAAAGGGTGCTTTGGAAGGCGGCTACTCCTACCCTATCAAAGAGGATCTTTTCTTGTATATAAAACTCTTTAGCGGATACGGTGAGTCGTTGATAGACTATAATAACTACATCACAAAGGCATCGATCGGTTTTAGCTTCTCAAGATAAAGGAGGAAGTATGCGTATAGTAGTAGTGGGCGGCGGTATCGCGGCGGCCTATCTGGCAAACAGACTGAAAAGTGAGGATCCATCTTTAGAGGTGCTGATCTTAAGCGAAGAGCCCTATGCTCCCTATGACCGTATTCATCTCTGCTCGCTTGTGAACAAGAGCGAGAGCCTAGAGTCGATCTCTATGCCCCTTGATCCCACCGTGCGCCTAGAGCTCAACCAAAAGATAACCCAAATCGACCCAAAACGGCGCGAGGTCTATTCAAAAAACGGCCTCTTTCGCTACGACAAGCTCATCATCGCGACCGGTTCGCTCCCCGTCGCTCCGTTTGACGTCAGCGAGATCGAGAATGCGGCGATATTCCGCAGCGCCAAGGATTGCTACAAGATCGCTAATGCCCCTCTAAAGAGCGAATTCGTCATGGTCGGCAGCGGGCCGATCGGCTTGGAGCTGCTTGAGACGTTGGGCAATATGCCCCAAGTAGAGAAGATAACGCTTCTCGTGCGCGGCAAGCATCTCTATGACAAGCATCTAAGCATCGATGCGATAGCGCTGATAGGCTCAAAACTAAGAGAAGATGGACGTCTGCGCATCTCGTTTGAAGACGAGATAGTCTCGTATGAACAAGAGAGCGGGCGTATCACAAAGTTAGTCACGCAAAAACTAGAGATAGAAAAACCGTTCTTGCTCTTTGGGATCGGCATCGCTCCGAATATCGACCCTTTCAGAGAGTCATTGGCATGTGAAAAGGGAATAGTTACGAATCTTTTTATGCAGACAAGCGACGAGAACATCTATGCGGTCGGCGAGTGCGCCGAGGTTGAGGGCTTTATTGCAGGGCATGTGAAAGAGTGCACGGACGAGGCGAACATAGCCGTTGCGCATATTCTTGGTAGAGACGTAAAAGAGTTTTCACGTCAGATCACCACCGATATGCTCAAGACCGAACGATTTGACCTTGTGGATGTCCGCTCACCCGATTTTGCCGCACCCTATGAGAAGGTGCTTATAACTTCACATGCCGACTCTCGCATTGACGAGTATTTTACGCAGGGCGAGAGATTGATACGTTTTGTGGGGATCAACTCCAACGTCGATATCGGCTATGTCGAAACGGTAATGCGCGAGGGCAGCGCGCTTGACGTCAACTACCTCTATCAAAACCGTCTGGTGGGTGAGCGCGGGCGGCTTATATGCAGCTGCGAGCACCTCTATCAAAAGGATTTGGAAGATCTGGTGGCAGAGAACTCCATCGCCGATT
The DNA here is from genome assembly GCA_014764025.1 of Campylobacterota bacterium. Lineage (GTDB taxonomy): Bacteria > Campylobacterota > Campylobacteria > Campylobacterales > Sulfurimonadaceae > JACXUD01. The sequence continues at coordinate 17,896 of JACXUD010000013.1, forward strand.
TTGCGGAGTTCGGTGAATATTCACATGCCGGAAGGGTCTGCGGGCGCTGTAAGAAGATGGTGCAAGATGGCATAATCGCGGCTCAGTCACTTATTGATCCGACCAAACCAAAACTCTCCAAAGAGGAGAAGGCACACCAAAAAGAGATCGAAGCTATCGAGGCAAAAGTGGCGAAGTTCAATGCCCTGCATCCGCAAAACGGCATCACGAGCGAGAACTTCGAGAGTGCGTTAGAGTCGCTTGATATCGCCAAAAAGGAGCTCAACAGCTGGGTCTCGATGGTGACGGCTTCGATGCAGCTGCATCCGAGTTTTGAAGATGTGGTCTCTAAAAGCCTCAGAGTGCTTAACCGTGTCCCTATCATCTGGCTGGAGCTCTCTGATTGCAGCGGCAACTCGGAGGCCTTTATAAAATCGACCAATCCGGGGCTTGAGGAGCTGATATTCGACTATATATCGCTTGATTACCACGAGCTTTTGATGAGTTCGGCGGGCGATGCGAGCGAGAGTGCGCTTGAAGCGGTGATGAGAGAGCAAAAAGGCAGGTTTGTGCTTATCGTCGAGGGTGCCGTACCGCTTGGGATGGATGGCAAATATCTTCGCATCGGGCCAAAAGGCGAAACGGGTTTGGCTCTGCTTCAAAAATGCGCCAAAGATGCCGCACTCGTGATCGCCCTTGGAAGCTGTGCGTATGACGGCGGTGTCGTGGCCGCCGCACCTAACCCTACAGGCGCGGTCGGAGTAGCCGAAGCGCTTGGACGTCAAGATATCATCAATCTGCCGGGGTGTCCGACCAATCCGATCAATATCGTGGGAACGCTGCTTTCATATCTGATGTTCGAGGAGCTGCCGAAGTGCGATAAGTTCAACCGTCCGCTTTGGGCTTATGAGGGGAGAATCCACGACAACTGCGAACGCCGCGGACACTATGAGCTCGGCGAGTTCGTCAAAGAGTGGGGCGATGAGGGTGCGGCAAAAGGGTGGTGCCTCTTTGAGATGGGCTGCAAAGGGCCATACAGCAACGCCAACTGCCCGACGATGAAGTTCAATGCGGGTACGAGCTGGCCTATCCAGGCTGGGCATGGGTGTATGGGGTGTGTCGAAGCGGGCTTTTTTGATAAATATGCCAACGAGAGAAAGGTAGAAGATGAAAAAGATAGTGATTGATCCCATAACACGTATCGAGGGGCATCTGCGCGCCGAGGTGGAGGTGGATGAGTACGGGGTTGTACAGGAAGCCTATGTGAGCGGCCAGCTCTTTCGCGGCATCGAGACGATCCTTCAAAATCGTGACCCGCGTGATGCAGGACTCTTGGCTGGGCGCATCTGCGGGGTGTGTACCAACTCGCACTTTCGCGGTGCGGTGAGTTCGGTAGAGGATGCTTATGGACTGAGTATTCCAAAGAGTGCAGAGATAATCCGTGATCTGATGTCGATGGCGCTCTTTATCCAAGACCACGTCGTACACTTCTACCATCTCCATCTGCTTGACTTTGTGGATGTGGTTTACGCACTCGGGGCCGATCCAAAAGCGACGAGCAAAGAGGCGCATAAATATGTGAAACACCCGTTTAGAAACTCGCATGAACACTACGAAGCGGTTTTGGAAAAACTGAATAACTTTGTAAAGTCGGGCAGATTGGGGCCTTTTAGCAACGGCTACTGGGGGCATAGCGCCTATAAGCTCACAAGCGAGCAGAATCTGCTACTGCTTTCGCACTATCTTGAAGCCCTCAAATTTCAGACCAATATCTCTAAGGCCATAGCGATATTCGGGGGCAAGACGCCCCATCCGCAAAGCATCGTCGTGGGCGGTGTTACTAGCGTGGCGGATATGCTTAATCCGCAGCGTCTGAATGACTTTATCTTCATTATCAAAGAGGCGAAGGATTTTATCGACCGAGCCTATCTACCCGATATGCGTCTTTTGGTAAAAGCTTACAAAGATGAGATCAAGGCGGGAGTAGGGCGAGCCAACGGCAACTTCTTATGTGTCGGCGGCTACCCGTTCGATGAGACGACGAATCTCTTTGAGAGCGGTGTCGTCTATGGTCACGACTTTAAGAATATAGAGGAGTTTGATGAATACAAGATCAGCGAAGAGGTCGAGCGGGCATGGTATGAAAAAGGTGCGGTCTGCTACACCGATTTGAATGATGACGGTACACTCAAAACAGCCAAGAGCGATGATAAATACTCATGGATCAAAGCGCCTCGGTATGATGGAAAAACCATGGAGTGCGGGCCGCTCGCACGGGTGTTAGTGAGCTATTCAAAGGGCAATAGGCTTATCAAAAGCTTTGTGAATGAGTTCTTGGAGGCATGTGAAATAGAGCTGCTTGATCTCTCAAGCACGGTCGGTCGCAATGCGGCTCGCGCTATCGAGACAAGCTATATCTGCGAATATGTTTTTAAATTGGTATCAAATCTTATTCAAAACGTGAAGTATTACGACACGCAAACATGGGGAGCCTATAAGTTTGCAGAGTTAAAAGCTAATGCAAAAGGGAGAGCCTTTTTGGAGGTGCCTCGCGGGGTACTGTCACACTTTGTAGAGGTTGAAGGGCAGAAGATCAGCAACTACTCCGTCATTGCACCGACCACATGGAACGCAACACCTAAAAACTACGACGGAGTTCGCGGAGCTTATGAAGAGGCACTCGTGGGTGTCAAACTAGCGGATGCAAAGCAACCATTAGAGGTGTTGCGGGTGTTGCATTCGTTCGACCCATGTATTGCGTGTGCAGTGCATATCGTGGATACGAAGGGAAGAGAGTTAAGCAGCTATAAGATAAAGATCTAAAGCAAAAAGCTGCGGCTCATATACTCTTGAATCTCTTCAAGGGTGAATTCGCCTTGCGTAAAGAGGTGATTCGCCAGCACACCTTGGCCTAGCAGCATATCCGAGCCGTCTTTGTGCGGTTTGTTATTTTCACATGCCAATTTTAAAAAAGGGGTCACTTTACCGTAGATGGCATCGGCGACATAGCTGCTGTGGTTTAAAATCTCCTGCGTAAGCGTCTTTGAGGCCGGCAGCTCGTCATCGCTAAGCCCCGCACTCGTGGTATTGACGACCAGATCGTAGTGGCAGGCATTAAAACTCTCCCACGTATGGCATGTGAGATCAAGATCTTTAAATGACTCTAAGCGGTTTTTACTGCGATTAAGCACCGTGGTCTCAATACCCTCTTGCGCAAAGCGAGCGGCTAGCGCTTTAGCCGTTCCGCCTGCACCTAAGATGAGTGCATTTTTGATAGCTCCAAACTCTTTGATGGCGAACATAAAGCCGTCTGCATCTGTGTTGTAGCCGATCAGTTTTCCGTTCTCGTTGATGAGCGTATTGACCACACCGATCTCTTTGGCAAATCCGCGTACCTCGTCACACGCCCTAAAAGCATCCTCTTTATGCGGTACGGTAACATTGGCACCGCTAAGACCGAGTG
>JACXUD010000095.1 GCA_014764025.1 Campylobacterota bacterium
TCATCGTTGCCGCTCATCGCCGTAGCTTTAGCTATGGCTCTTCGCGTCGCCTTGACTCAGTAAAAATCTCCTAAAGCTAAAACCGTGTAGGGTTTTTAGATGTGCCCGTAAGCAATTCAGGGGGTTTGTCATGGAAAATATCACCAATTTCGTCTCGATACTCTATGTAGAGGATGAAGCGGACGTGCGCGAGGGCTACAGCAGGGCATTAGCGCGTCTGTGCAGCGATCTCTACACGGCCGAGAACGGCAAAGAGGGGCTGGAGCTCTACAGACTTCACATGCCCCAAATCGTCGTATCCGATATCAAGATGCCCATTATGAACGGTATCGAGATGGCCAAAGCCATCAAGAAGATCAATCCGGAGGTGAATATCATCTTTACCTCCGCACACAGCGAGAGTGCCTATATGCTTGAGGCGATAGAGCTGCAAGTTGAGGGGTATCTGCTTAAACCGGTGCAGAAGAACCAGCTCACCGCCTTGATCAAAAAGATCGCCAAAAATATCTTTTTGGAGCGCCAATACAACGAACAGCGCAAGATGCTCCAGCATATCATAGACTCTGACGAGCGCATGACGATCATCACGGATATCTCCAAGTTTCTCTTTGCCTCTAGATCGCTTCTGAACTTCTTTGAAGCCAAAGAGACCGAAGAGCTCAACAAACGCTTCGGCTCTGTCTTGGATCTCTTTGCGCAAAGCAAAAACAGGCTCAAAAAAGAGCATCTCGAAGAGACGATGCAAAACGGCCACTCGCTCTTTGATATCGTGAGCAAGATCGACGAGTCCGAGCGCGTCATAACGCTCTCGAATTCACATGCCATAAAGGAGTTTTTGATAAGCGTCTCGAAGATCGGTGACAACTGCCTCATCAGCCTCACCGACATCACCAAGATACAGCGCGACCGTGAAGTGAACGATCTTCGTGCACACACCGATTCGCTCACGGGAATCGCCAATCGCGTCCGGCTAGAGGAGTTCTTTGATGAGCGTGCATACGCTACGGCAAAGACCCCTTTGACCATCGCTCTTTTAGATATAGACCACTTCAAGCAGATCAACGACACCTACGGGCACCTCGTGGGTGATGCGATACTCAAAGAGCTTACAAGAGTCGTGGCGTCGCACATCAGAGAGAGTGACCTCTTTGCAAGATGGGGCGGCGAAGAGTTCGTGATCCTCTTTAACAACATAACCCTTGAACACACTCTGCATATCACCGAGAAGCTTAGACGGATCATCGAAGAGACCCCTTTTGAGAGCATCGGCAGACTTACGGTGAGCTTCGGGATCAGCGAGATGAATCCCCAAGAGAGCCTAAGCTCGCTCATAGAGCGTGCAGACAGTGCCCTCTATCGCGCAAAAAAGAGCGGTAGAAACCGTATAGAGCACTCATAATGAGAGAACGCTCTATCGCCTTTTTGTTTATCCTCTCCTACATCGTCACGATCAGCGTGCTCTATTCGCTCAATAGCATGAACCGAGGGAAGCTTATCGAAAACACACTAGAGGACTCTCTTAAAGAGCTCAAGACGAACTACGACATCACGATGCAGCACAACACCCGAGATGCAGAGTCGATCAACTCCCTTATCGTGCAGAACTCACGGCTGATTGAGAAGCTCTCCGATGCCCTCTATGCAAACGAAGAGGAGCGCTCAAGAGTGCGCCGCGAGGTCTATGAGATGCTCTTGCCCCAATATAAGGCGATGAGCCTGCGGGGAGTATTGCAGTTTCAATTCATCATGCCCGATAATCGAAGTTTTTTACGTGTCCACAAACCCGATAAGTTCGGCGACGATCTGAGCAAAGTGCGTTTCACTATCGCCAACACCAACAAGACCCATACCGCCACTTACGGTTTTGAACAGGGCCGGACCGCCCACGCTTTTCGATACGTATTTCCTCTCTTTAGCAGTGATAGCCACTATATCGGATGCTACGAGATCAGCTACACCTCCGAGTCGTTTCAAGAGAACCTCTCGAATATCAATAAGATACACTCTCACTTCCTTGTCGATAAGAGACTCTTTGAGGCCAATATCTGGAAGCCGCACAACCGTGTTGTCGAGTATATGGAGAGTATCGAGAACAAGGATTATATGTACAGCATGACCGAGCATGTCAATTTTGCAAAACTCAAAAAGACCAAAGAGTCTATCATCGCACCCCATACCGACGAGATTGTGCAAAGAATGTCCAAACGCGAATCCTTTGCCCTCTATCAAGAGTATGACGAAGGCGTGAAGATCGTCTCGTTCTTGCCTATATACGGTGCGAAGAACGAAGAGGTGCTCGCCTATGTCGTCTCCTACGCGCAAAGCAATTTTATCGGCTATGCTCTGCATCAATTCCGATTTATCAATATCGTGGGTGCTTTGATATTCGCTCTGCTCTTTGCCCTGCTCTATCTTCAGATCATCAAACAGCGCTCGCTTGCCAAAAAATCAAAAGAGCAGCAAGAGCTTCTTTCGCTCTTCAATAAGGGGAGTATCACCCTCTTTAAATGGCGTAACGACCCCTCATGGAGCGTAGAGTACGTCTCGCAAAACGTCAAAGAGCTCACCGGATATACAAAAGAGCGTTTCGAGACCGGCGCGATCGCCTACGCCTCGCTCATCGAGCGGGAGGATTTAGAGCAGGTGACAAAAGAGGTGAACATGGGTATGCACACTCATGAGAGCACCTTTATCCACAAACCCTACCGTATCAAGAGCCAAAATGGCGAGATCAAATGGATCTTCGACACCACGACGATCATTCGCAACGAAGTAGGAGAGATCACCCATTTTCTGGGCTATATCATCGATATAACCGATATGAAGCTTCAAGAGCTAGAGCTTGTAAATTCGCAAAACAGACTTCTTGAAGCACAAAAAAACGCCAATATAGGCTCTTATACGCTCAACCTTACGGATAATAGCCTTGTGTGGAGCAATCAATACTATGTCATTATGGGCAAAGAGCCCCAGAGTTACACTCCAAAACTCAACGACTTCTATAGAGCCATCGACAGAGGCGATGTGGAGTATGTGAAGGATATGATCGCCAAAGGGGTCAATGAGAAGATATCGCTCGAGTTCGACTATAAGATCATCGTCGATGGCGAGACAAAATATATCCGCTCCACGCTTACCCCGTCTAAATTCGATGAGATCACGCATATCGTCACCGAGATCTCGGGCACCATCCAAGATATAACGACCCAAAAGCTTCTTGAGGCACGATTGCATGAGCTCAATGACCAGCTCAAAGACGAGGTTAAACGCCAAACTTCGGAGATCTTGAAAAAAGACACCATGATCCAGCAGCAGTCCAAACTCGCCGCTATGGGCGAGATGGTGGGGGCTATCGCTCATCAGTGGCGTCAGCCGCTTAATTCGCTCAACATCAATATCCAAAATCTCGACGACGACTTCGCGGAGGGTCTTATCGATGAGGAGTTTATCCGTAAATTTATCGATAAGCAGACAAAGACGATCCAGTTCATGAGCAAGACGATCGACGACTTTAGAAACTTCTTCCGTATCGACAAGGTCAAAAAGGTATTCAATATCAGAGACGCCGTTCTGGCGACCACCTCCATTCAGGCGGCACAGCTGAAAAACTATAATATCGAGCTTGAGATCATCGGCGGTGATTTTAGAGTTGAGACCCTCGAGAGCGAGTTCCAGCAGATCCTGCTCAACCTTATCTCAAACGCCAAGGATGCCATCACCGAAAATCGGGTCGAATACGGAAAGATCAGGATCACTATAGGCGAGCGTAGCGTATCGGTCTGGGATAACGGCGGGGGTATTCCAAACGAGATAGTCGCTCGCATCTTTGAGCCCTACTTTACCACCAAAGAACAAGGCAAAGGCACGGGAATGGGGCTGTATATGTCAAAGATGATGGCCGAACAGAACCTCAACGCAAGACTCAACGTCAAGAATATCAACGGCGGTGCGGAGTTTACCATCGAATTTGCTCACGTTATACGCGACTAGAGCTCTTAGCGCTCTATGCAGATATAGCGCCCCTGAGGCTCATCCCATAGAAACTGATCCGCAACGCGTTCAAAAGCCTTTTTGAGTATCGTCTCTTCATTTTTTTGATCGTATATGATGATAGGAGTGTGGTAGTAGCGATTGTAGGAGTCGATGGGGTGCAGCAGAAGCTCTTGCCATGTGAACTCTATCTTGCCGCTATAGGGCTCAAACGGAAGCTCGCTTTTAATGAGTCTGTGTGTCTTGGGACATCGAAAATAAAATACGATATGCTCTTTATCGATCCTTATGTTCTCGACAAGTCTTTTAAGCGCCGTTTCATCCATCAAAAAACCCCGCAGAGCTAATTTTTCACGATTTATAGCAATTATAGTTCCATATTCAGATGAAGAGCTCTATTTTAAGAGCATGATTTTAAAACACTTCTTCGGCGTGTCGCTAAAGCTTACATCGCCGCCGTGCGCTTGAGCAATTTGACGCGAAAGCACCAGTCCAAGGCCGTTGCCCTTGACCTTTGTGCTCTTAAAAGCCTCAAAGAGCTGCTCTTTGTTCTCTATTGCTATGCCGCTGTCATGCACTCTGAAGATGTGGTAACGCTCATCCGGCTCATAAGCAAGCTCGACTCTACCCTCATCCTCTTCATCAAGTTCAATGGCATCGATGGCATTAAAGATAAAGTTGCAAAGCATCATCTCCAGAAGGTCTCTGTCACCGTTGATGATGAACTTTTGAGTGGGAAAGTTAAACTCTATCTCTTTAGTATAGCCGTAGTAGCCGATAGCGCTTTTGAGCGAAGCCTCTAGATCGCTCCACAAAAAAGGAGCTTTATTGGCATGAACCCCTTTAGAGAACATAAGCGTAGCTTTGATGATGCGCTCAATTCGGTAAACGGCGTTTTGTATCTCTTCTACTATCGGGATGTTCTGCTCGATAACTCGCTTTTTCAGCGTCGAGGTAAGCAGAGAGATAGAGCCGATCGGGTTTCGTATCTCGTGCGAGAGGTGCGCCGCCATCTGCCCCATTGTTGCAAGGTTCTCTTTACGTTTTTGTTCGGTGATATCGGTGGCAGAGAGCATCATCTTGCCCTTATAGGTGGAGCTTTTAATAAGGTATGAGCGTCCATCAAACGAGACCTCGTAATCATCGCTTCGCGGCTGCAGCAGAGCCAAAAGCTCTTTGAGCTTCTTTGCCTGCGAATTTTGCAAGAAGATGGAGTTGTCGCCGTTGAGTATCCAAATGGCGTTTGGCAAGAACTCTACGATCTCCTCGACCGTCTCTTGCAGATAGGCATACGAGGCTTTGAGCTCGCTGAACTCTCGCTCTACCTTGTAGGTCTGCTCGATTAAGAGATTCAGCTCTTCGGCCGTAATTGAGCTCTGCATTATTCGTAAAAACCAAGGATTATTTTAAAGAGCGAGTAGGCGTCATCACTGCCTGCAAGCTCACGGATGGAGTGCATCGCAAAGGTCGGCAGACCTACGTCTATGGTGTCGATGCCGAGCTTGGTCGCCGTAATCGGCCCGATGGTAGAGCCACACCCCATGTCACTGCGCGTCACAAAGTGCTGCAGCGGCTCGCCGAGCCCTTTGGCCACGCTCATAAAACGGGCAATACTTGTCGAGTTGGAGGCGTAGCGCTGGTTTGAGTTCACCTTGATGACACACCCTTTGTTGATCTTTGGAGCGTGTGATGGCTCATGCTTGCTTGGGTAGTTTGGATGGATGGCGTGGGCGTTATCGGCAGAGATCAGCAGCGAAGAGCGCATCACGTGCATGAAATCCTCATAGTCGCTAAAGGCGCGTTTTAAGACAGATTCTAAAAAGTTGCCGCCTGCTCCGCTTGTAGAGTCGCTCCCGACCTCTTCATGATCGCTTGCCACAAAGAGCATCGGCATATCCGCTTCGAGCGAGCAGATGCTAAGCAGCCCCACATAACAGCTTAGCAGATTATCAAGCCTCGCACCCGCGATAAAGTCGTTATGAAGCCCCACAAACGAGGCATTATGCACATCATAAAAGCTCAGCTCATGCGCCAAGATACTCTCTACGTCATCATATCCCGCCAATAGCAGCTGCTCTTTTACAAAGCTCTCGAAATCGAACTCACTTTCACATGCCATAATCGGCGAGATGTCGGTCTGTGCGTTTATCTTTCGCTCGGTGTTTGCCTCGCGGTCAAGATGGATAGCAAGCGATGGGATAATGGCAAGCGGGCGGGATACATCGATGAGCGCATTTGCGATCGTGCCGTCTGCTCTTTGATAGCTCACACGCCCGGCCAATGAGAGCTCACGGTCAAACCAAGGGTTAAAAAGCAGCCCACCGTATGGCTCTACGGCAAACTTGATGATGCCGTGCTCTTTTAAAATCGGGTTGGGCTTGAGTTTGAGGTTCGGCGAGTCGGTATGCGCCCCCACCATCAAGTAGCTTTTGGCATGTGAATATGTAAAGGCGATCAGTGATGAGTCGTTGCGCGTCACGTAGTACTTCTGCCCCTTTTGCAAGCTCCATCGCTCACGCTCATCCAAACGTATGAAGCCTGCATTCTCCAGCATCATCGACATGTTCTGCGTCGCATGAAACGGTGTGGGTGATGCGTCTAAAAAACCTAAAAGCCCTTCGTTAAAATCTTGTTTTGTCATTTTTGCTCCTGCTTATGAATTTCAAGTTTGCTTGGAATTTTTTTGGGCGCTTTGATACGCAGCTGTTTATGGATGCTCTCTCGCCCGTACACCACTTCGATGGCAGAGCTTCTCACCCCAAACTCTTTTGCCAAAAAATCTACCATATAATCGGTTGCTTTGCCGTTTTGCGGTTGCGCCTTGACGCTTATTTTGAGCTGATTGCCTTTTGGTTTAAGGATCATGTCCTGTTTTGCCATGGGTGTGCCGAGGATATTAAGCACCAAAACATCCCCCTCCCACTCATAAAAACCGTGTGTTAAATCTTTTGCTATCATCTAATATTTTCATCTCATCATTATAAGCCGATAATGGCTCCAACTCAATTGGTCACACAGTGTGTGACTATTTGAAAAAGCCAAATAAAACTGTCTCATCATTTTAGGGCATCTCTAAGGTTTGTAGTCGTAAAGCCTCTTCCAAAATCTTTAGACAGCTCTTTTATAAGATACGAACCATACTCCGCTCTATCTTTTCCGTTTTGCTCCTCTTCTATGATTTGCTGACCTATGTTCCAGTAAGCCTCAACCATTATAAAGTTCACTTGTCTATAGGCATTGTCTCTTGCATTTTGGAGGATGTTTTTTATTTTTGTTGGCATCATTTTTCACCCTCTTATATTTTTGCTTCAAACTCATAGTCTGTACTTAAGCCCTTTTGAGTGGGATTTGAACTTCATGTGATAACTGAACAACGATAGTCAAAGAAGCCATCATCATTCGTAAAAAATTTTGAATTCATACTACTCCTGCTATTATGCGCTCAGTATATCGATATCTTCGTTGCCCTCAAGCGCGGCGATGAGCCCATCACCCACCTTGATACTTGAGTCAATCACTACGTTTTGCAGTTTCGAGATAATGGTAAGCTTTAGCTCTCTTCGTCCCGGATGTTGGCGCACAAGCGCGTAAAGATTCTCTAACGCACCCATTCTCTCACTCAGACGTATTCCAAGGTTGAGCGGCTCAAGCGGCACCTCCACCACGGCGACCTCGGTCTTTACCTTTTTAGACTCTTTTTTCGCCTCTTTGATAGTGAGCAGCTTCATAACGCTGATGCGCGTAAACATGTCGGTATGGGCGATGCGCACCTTCATAGCGATGGGTTCTTCTAAATCCATATCCTGAAGCTCTTTGAGCTTATCCTCAAAGAGCATCACCTCGATATTGCCGTGAAAGTCCATAAGCGTGACGATGCCAAACGGCGAGCCCTTTTTAGAGACCTTGCGCTGTATGTCGGTCACTTTACCCACAAAGAGCGCCGTCGAGCCGTCTTTGATGCTCTCGATACCCGATGAGAGGGTATAGTTTACATCCTCTAGCATCTCCCTAAACTCATCAAGCGGGTGACCCGATACATAAAACCCGAGCGTATCGAGTTCTAGTTCTAGAATCTCTTTAAGCTTGTACTCATCCGAGTTTGTCAGTTTGAGCTGTACGGTGGTGATGGACTCATCGTCCCCAAAGAGGCTTCCAAGCGCGTTTCGTTTGGCGCTGATGGCATCTTTGGCACTCTCCACGATGAGCTCTATCTGATCCAAAAGCGCCTTGCGCGAGAAGCCGAAGCGGTCAAACCCGCCCGCCTTGATGATGGACTCGATAACCCGTTTATTGACCTTTTGCGGCTCGATGCGGTTGATGAAATCCTGCATATCGCTAAACGGTCCCCCCTCTTTGCGCGTCTCTAAAATAGAGAGCACCGCCGCCTCGCCGACCCCTTTGATGGCACCAAGTCCAAAGAGGATCGTTTCGTTTCCATCTTTTTCCAAAGCCGAGAACTCTAATTGGGAGTCGTTGATATCGGGCGGCGAGAGTTCGATGCCCATGCGCTTGACCTCGTCGATGTACTTGACGACCTTGTCGGTGTTGTCCTTCTCGCTTGTTAGAAGTGCTGCCATGAACTCGTTAGGGTAGTAGGTCTTGAGCCACGCCGTCTGAAAGGTGACCATCGCGTAGGCCGCCGAGTGCGATTTATTGAATCCGTACCCCGCGAACTTCTCGATAAGGTCAAAGAGCTCCGAGGCTCTTTTGTAGTCATACCCCTGATTCTGCGCACCCGTCGCGAACTCGTTGTTATAGACCGACATATCCTTCTTTTTACCCATCGCACGGCGGATAATATCCGAATACCCAAGCGAGAAACCGCCGATGGTCTGAACGATCTGCATGACCTGCTCTTGATAGACGATGACCCCGTAGGTGTTCTTGAGGATCGGCTCCATCGCAGGAAATGTATATTCTATCGCTTCGCGCCCGTGTTTACGCTCGATAAAGCTCTCAAGCATCCCCGACTCCATCGGCCCCGGACGGTAGAGTGCAAGCACCGCGATAAGGTCCTCGAAGCTGTCGGGTTTGAGGCGTTTGTTCAGATCCTGCATCCCCGATGACTCTATCTGAAACATCCCTATGGTCGCACCGCTTCGAATGACGTCATAGACCTTCGGGTCATTCTCGTTTATCTCGTGCCAGTTGATATCGCGGCCGTATCGCATCTTGATAAGCTTGATGGCGTTATCGATAACGTCCAGCGTCTTGAGTCCAAGGAAGTCGAACTTGATAAGATCGACATCCTCGAGATAGTTGAGCGAATACTGCGTAACGAAGGTCTCTTCGCCTGAGGGCTTATAGATAGGGGTCTTTTTCCACAGCTCTTCATTGCTGATGACCACCCCTGCCGCGTGCATACCTGAGTTGCGCTTCAAACCTTCAAGCTTTTTGCTGAACTCCCACACACGCGCAGCCTGCGGGTCTGTCTCGATGAGTTCGCGAAGTTTTGGCTCCTTTTGGAACGCCCCCTCGATGAACTCGCCCTTCTTCTTCTTGCCGTTTAGCGTAATTCCCAGCTCGTCGGGGATCAGTTTTGCCATCTTGTCGGCTTGGCTGAGCGGCATGTCCAAAACACGCGCAACGTCGCGAATGACCCCTTTGGCAAGGAGCGAACCGAACGTAATGATCTGAGCGACCTGATTTCGCCCATATTTTTGCACGACATACTCAATGATCTCGCCGCGGCGAGCTTGCATAAAGTCCATATCGATATCGGGCATACTGACACGCTCAGGGTTCAAGAAACGCTCAAAGAGCAGTTCGTACTTCATCGGGTCTATGTCGGTGATCTCAAGGCTAAAGGCAACAAGGCTTCCCGCCGCACTTCCGCGCCCCGGGCCTACGGCTATACCCATCTCTTTGGCAACGCGCACAAAGTCCCATACGATGAGCATATAGCCCGGAAACTTCATCGAGTTGATGACATCCATCTCAAACTCTAGCCTATCGCGGTACTCTTGATGGCGCTCTTGCGGAACGTGTTTGAGTCGCTCCTCTAAACCGCGGCGGCAGCAGAAGATGAAGTACTCGGCATCGTTCTTGTCCGCCGCACTCTTCCACTTTCTTTTGGCATCTTTTGGCGCATCGCTTTGCAGCGGCGCGTCATCTTCATTGGCAATAGTGAGGCCGTCATTAGCGGCGTATTCAGGGGTGAATTTGAAGTTCGGCGGTGTCGGGTCGCCCAGTTTGAGCTCCAGCTGGCACTTATCGACGATCTCTTGAGTGTTGAGGAGCGCTTCGGGGATATCGGCGAAGAGTCTTGCCATCTGCTCGGGGCTTTTGAGGTAGAACTCATGCACCGAGTGGCGAAGGCGTTTTGGGTCGTCATAGAGTTTATTCATCCCGATACACATGAACACCTCGTGATACTTCGCATCATCGGGATAGGTGTAGTGAGTGTCGTTGGTGGCAACCACTTTGATGCCCGTCTCTTGCGAGAGTTTTAATATCTGCTCGTCAATGCTGAGCTGATCGCCGATGCCGTGGCGCATGATCTCTAGGTAAAAATCCTCGCCGAATATCTCTTTGTACTCCAGCGCTATCGCTTTGGCCGCGTCATACCCGAGCGCGCCGTTTTTTACGTTACGTTCGCTAAGGTTGAGGTGCCAATTCACCTCGCCTTGCAGACAGGCAGATGTACAGATAAGCCCCTCTGCGTGTTCGCGGAGCTCTTGTTTGTTGATACGCGGGAAGTAGTAAAAACCCTCTATAAAGGCCTTTGAGGAGAGGTACATAAGATTCTCGTACCCCTTTTGGTTCTTGGCGAACAAACAGATATGAAAGCGCTGTTTGGTGCTCTTGTCATCGATAGTCGCACCGTTATGGATATACCCCTCCATCCCGATGATAGGCTTCATATCCGCCTCTTTCATCTGCTTGTAAAAGTCGATCGCCCCGAACATGTTGCCATGATCCGTCATCGCGACCGATTTCATTCCAAGCTCTTTGGCGCGGCTGACAAGGTTTGATATCTTATTCGCACCGTCAAGCAGCGAGTATTCGGTATGAAGATGCAGATGGGTAAAGGGTAAGTTGCTCATGATATATCCGTGTTATAGAGGTTTGTGAAAATAATTTTTTGATTATAGCAGAGTCAATTTAAGGTGAAATTATTTCACATGCCACTAACTTTTTTGGCATGTGAAAATAGAAGGTTTATGAAAGAGTGAACTCTCGCTGCGGTCTGCCGATATGGTAGCCTTGAAGATAATCGACCCCCATCGATCTAAGCGTCTGCGCGATCTCTTCGTCTTCGACGAACTCGGCGACGATCTTCACCCCGAGCTCTTTGGCAAGGGTGACGATACTGTTCACGAAGGCCCTGTCTTTTGGGTCTTTGTTGATATTGATAATAAACTCGCCGTCGATCTTGATATAGTCGATAGGGAACTTTTTGATATAGTGAAACGACGAGAAACCCGATCCAAAATCATCGATAGCGAACTGATACCCCGCCATCTTGAGCCCAAGCACAAACTTCTCTAAAAGCGCAAAGTTCTTGACCGTCTCTCGCTCGGTGATCTCAAATACGACCCTCTCGCGCGGAATGTCGTACTTCATGATAAGCGAAGTGATATTCTCGGTGAAGTTCGCCACGATAAGCGATTTTGGCGAGAGATTGATAAAGAGCGTACCTTGATAGTTCTCCTCTTTGATCTTGATAAAGGCGTTCTCGATGATCATCAGATCCATACGGTTGATGATGCTCATGCTCTCGGCCACCTCGATAAACTCATGAGCCGGAATGATCTTGCCGTCCACCTCGATACGCATCAAGAGTTCGTGTATCTCGTTCTTGCCGCTTTGGGTGCAGTGGATCGGCTGAAAAAACGGAACGATGCGGTTGTTGGAGACCGCATCCACCAAGATCTCGCGCTTGATCTCCTGATCTTTAACGAACTCTAGAATATCATCGTGCGAAGGTGATTTGATGCCGTCTTTTCCGCTCTCTTTGGCCTTATACATCATCTCGTCGGCTATTAAGAAGAGCTCTTTTTGTGTCGCTCCGTGGTCGGGATAGATCGAGAGACCGATAGAGACCGTCACGCTCGCATAGGTATCATCGGGTGCCAAGAGCTTAAAGTCACGCACCTGCGTAGAGATATTCTGCGATATCTGCATCGCCTCGTCGTTCGTTATCTCGGTGAGTATGAGAACAAACTCGTCCCCGCCGTATCGGCAGAGGATATCCTCCGCTCTTTTGGCATGTGAAAGCAGCTCCGCGAACTCCTGCAAGAAGAGGTCTCCGAATACGTGACCGTGTTTGTCGTTGATAGGTTTGAAGTTGTCGCAGTCTATCATCAGAATCGCGAACTTATAACCGTGATGCTCCGATCGCTTGATCTCATAATCGAGCAGGTCATAGAAGATACGTTGATTAAAGAGTCCCGTAAGCGGGTCGTGTGCGGCGTAGTACTCCAGTTCGTGCGTGTAGCGATTGATCGCTTTGACCGAACCCACAAGATTGGCAAGCGTGGTAAGGATGCTGTCGATGACGATATGGCGGATCGGATCGGCGACGGTGTCGGACTGTACGCTTAAGCCTACGATGCCGCCGATCTTCGGAGTCTCTAAAAAGAGGGTCTTTGTTCTGTGCATAAAGCCGTCGTACATCACCGCATCGATGTAGATATCTTGACGTGCATAGTTGTGGTTGACGCTGTAGCTCACTACGTCATAGAACTGCTCGTGTTGCGAGATGGACTCTTTTATAAAGTGTTCAAAGAGCTTAAGCGTCTCATCTTTGGGGATGCCGTGCCAAAAGACGTCCACTTCAAGCTGCTCATCACCGATATGAAAGATGGTCATCAGCGTATAGGTCGGCATGACGTGGTTGATCTCGATGAGAAGCTGAGAGATATACTCCCGCCAATCCCGAACTATATCGGAGGTGATCATCAGCTTATCGAGCAGCTGCACCTCAAACTCCAACAGCTCCTTATCGACGGCGATAGCCTTGAGCTTACTTGCCAACGAATCGATATGTACCATGATCTCGTCGATCTCTTGAAACGAAAACTGCATATCTTTTGCATTGAATTTTCTAAAATCCTTAAGCGAGTTTACGTTCTGCACTTTTTGATGCAGTAGCTCAATTGAAGAGGAGATCTTTTTCGTGGTATAACGCGAAGCGACAAAGGCCGCCAAGATAAAGAGAGGTATAACGATCAAGAAGAAATAGACATACTCCAAAAAGGTCGCTTCTACGACATCCAGCAAGTTTTGACGCACCTCGATAGCCCCCAGCGTGTCGCCCTGTTTGGCATTGACATGGCAGGCTAGACACTCCTTTTTCGCTATGAGCGGCTGAATATTGCGCAGTGTATTCGAATCGCTTAGGTGGATATCCTCGCCCTTATTCAAGACGCGTTTTATCAGCTCGTCTTTCTCTTTTTCGTTCACCTCGCCAAAGAGCTCTTTAACCTTTTGCGATCGGTAGATGTTGATCTCATACTGCGTGTTATCGAAATTCTCTTTGAGCGAGCTCACGAAGTCGTTGAGCTCCTCTTTGTTCCAGCCGCGTTTCATCACCTGATACATCGAGACGAATACCTGATCGGAGATGGCATCCGCATGTTTGACCGCCTCCTCTTTGGCAAGTCCGGTATGCAGATATGTGGTAAAGACGAATACCAGTATGAAGAGTGCGGCGATAAGTAAAACGTTGGTCGTAAAGATAAAATTTTTAAGTGTCTTAGGCAAGCTAAACCCCGTTAAATATTAAGGGCACCTCTAAAAACTCTACGTGCGATTTTAGAAGGAGCAATTTTTACTCTATTTATAGGAGGGGCTCGCACCTCCTAGCCAAAGCTAAGA
>JACXUD010000347.1 GCA_014764025.1 Campylobacterota bacterium
CTTGTGGTTTACGATGCGATGCAGCGCTATCTCTTTTCGGGCGGATCTATTGCGCTTCAAGAGCTGGAGTGGCATCTCTTTGATGTGGTCATTCTCCTCTCTATCGCCTATACGCTGAGCCAAAATGCTCATGTACGAGTCGATATATTCCATGATCACTTCTCGGAAAAAAACAAGGCGCTACTAGAGCTTGTCTCGTCACTCCTCTTTATTCTGCCGCTTTCGCTTTTGCTTATCTATCTGGGCATCGATTTTGTGATGCTGAGCTATCTGCAAAATGAGGGTTCATCCAATCCCGGCGGGCTTGAATACCGTTTCTTGGTCAAATCACTCTTGCCGTTGGCATTTGCTTTGGTGGTGCTTCAAGCGCTTAAAGATGCCTATGTGAATTTTCGACTCTGGAGATCGCTATGATTGCACTCTTTATGTTCGGAGTCGTTTTGGCGCTTTTGATGCTCGGCTTTCCTGTTGCATTCGTCTTTGGCAGCGTGGCGATCGCTTTTGCCTTTTTCGTCCCCGATATGGGATTTGAGCTCTTTAACGTCTTGCCGTTTCGCATCTACGGTATCATGAGTAACACGACGCTGATGGCAGTTCCTCTGTTTATTGCGATGGGGCTTATCCTGGAGCGATCACAAATGGCCGAGAGGCTGCTTTTAAGTATGAGTGCACTCTTTAAAAATATGCGCGGCGGTCTTGCGATCAGTGTTGTTTTGGTGGGTGCGATGCTCGCAGCATCTACGGGGATCGTCTCGGCTTCGGTGGTGATGATGAGCGTCATCGCACTCCCGCTTATGCTTCGAGCGAACTACGACAAGGGGCTTGCAAGCGGAACCATCGCCGCAAGCGGAACGCTTGGGCAGATCATTCCGCCCTCTATCATCCTCATCATACTCGGTGACGTAATGAGCGTGAGCGTCGGGGAGCTCTTTATGGGGGCGATCTTGCCGGGGCTTGTGCTTGTCGGGCTCTATATACTCTATATCGCTATTTTGGCATGGTTTAGACCTGCGGCAGCACCCGTAGCAGAGGATGTAGCGGATCTCTCACTTAGAGAGATACTCTTTGCTATCGTTCCGCCGCTTCTACTCATGGTTGCGGTGCTTGGTAGTATCTTTGCGGGGATCGCCTCGCCGACGGAATCGGCGGCTTTTGGCGTTATCGGG
>JACXUD010000348.1 GCA_014764025.1 Campylobacterota bacterium
GCCTCGGAGTTCATGTCGGCACTGAAGCATTGATCTCTAAAGACCGTCAAACCCTCTTTGAGAGTCAGCTGAAACCAGTCGCGGCATGTGATTCTGTTACCCGTCCAGTTGTGAAAATACTCGTGTGCGATGACGCTCTCTATTCCCATAAAGTTGGCATCGGTTGCGGTCTCTTCGTTGGCTAGAACGTAGTGCGAGTTAAAGACGTTAAGCCCTTTATTCTCCATCGCACCCATGTTGAAGCTATCGACCGCAACGATGTTATAGATATCCAGGTCATACTCGCGCCCGTAAACCTCTTCATCCCACTTCATCGATTTTTTCAGGCTCGTCATGGCATGTGAACATTTGCTCTCGTTGCCTCGATCACAGTAGATGTTCAGCTCCACCTCTTTGCCGGTCATGGTCGTAAAGCTGTCGTTCACCTGCCCAAGATCACCCGCCACAAGGGCAAAGAGGTAGCTTGGTTTTGGATGCGGATCGACCCACGTCACGCCGTGCATCGAGCCGAAGGTGTCGTGACACTGCGCTTTATTGCCGTTGCTCAGAAGTATCGGATAGCGCGTCTTATCGGCGAGTATCGTCGTCTTAAAGGTCGCCATCACGTCGGGGCGGTCTATGTATGGCGTGATGCGTCTAAAACCTTCGGGCTCGTTTTGCGTACAGAAGATATTGCCCGATTTATAAAGCCCCTCTAGCTCGGTGTTGTTTTGCGGATAGATGATGTTGATGATCTTGATGCTAAACTCGGCAGGGACGTTGAATATCTCTAGGCTCTCTTTGCCGATCTTGTAGCGGCTATCGTTGAGCTCCAGGTCGTTGAGCCAAAGGGCTTCTAGCTCAAGATCCGAGGCATCAAGCACAAGGTTTTTGGCGCTCTCGTTTTGGCGCTTTATCTTCATGGTGTTGGTTACACGTGTTCGTGCTTCATCCAGTTCAAAAAGGAGCTCTACGTCGGTGATGGTAAAGTCGGGTCTTTGGTAATCTTTTAAATATATTGTTTTAGTTTCGCTCATAAGTTTCTCTTTTAGTTTTGGTGAAATCATATCATAGTAAAATTGGGTATCTATTAAGGGCACCTCTAAAAACTCTACGCGGCTTTAGCTTTAGGAGATTTTTGCTTAAGTCAAGGCGACGCGAAGAGCCATAGCTAAAGCTACGGCGAT
>JACXUD010000349.1 GCA_014764025.1 Campylobacterota bacterium
TGGATGCCGGAGAGAATGATATCAGCTGGGATATGGGAATCTATAATGAAGAGCTAGCCAGCATCGGTAATCATGTCTGGTATGATGAGAACAGAAACGGACTGCAAGAGAGCAATGAAAAAGGCGTTGAAGCGGTCAAAGTGATCCTCTTTGACGATAACGACATCCAGATAGCCGAAACCTCCACCGACAGTGAAGGGATTTACCAGTTCTATGGACTCATTCCGGGTAACTACTACCTTAGCTTCAGTGATATCCCAGTTGGGTACACCATAACAGAGCAAGACACCGGAGAGGATACCCAAGACTCCGATGTCAATACCACAACCAGCAGAACCGTCATTACCAACCTCACAAGCGGTGAACATGATCTTAATTGGGATATGGGAATCTATAACCAACAACGAGCCGGGCTGGGAGATACGATTTGGTATGATGGTAACCAAAACGGGATTCAAGACCCATTTGAGTATGGGGTGGATGCGGTTAAAGTGACCCTCTATCAAGCAGACGGCACCAAAGTTGCCACCACGGTATCAGACAGTCAAGGAAAGTATAAATTCATTAACCTGATTCCGGGTAACTACTATCTGATCTTTAGTGATCTACCGGTCTCGTATCAAGTGACCACCCAAGACACCACCACCGATACCACGGACAGTGATGTCGACCCGACCACACTGAGAACCGAGACCTTTAGCCTAGAAGAGGGAGATTATGATCTCAGATGGGATATGGGTATCTACAATAACCAAACCTCAGCCATAGGTGATACCGTCTGGTATGATGATAACCATAACGGACTCCAAGACCCGTTTGAAATAGGCACACCGGATATCTTAGTGAGACTCTACCAAAGAGACGGAACCCAGATTGATACGACCCTCACCGATGAAAAAGGAAACTATACCTTTAGAGATATCACCCCGGGGGATTACTATCTCCAGTTTAGTCACCTGCCGGTTGGGTATGAAGTGACGCTTCAAAACCAAGGAGCAGAGGACAAAGACTCAGATGTCGATCCAAGTACCCTGCAAACCACCGTTACCACCATCACCACCGGTGAGTATCAGATGGATTGGGATTTAGGACTCTACAATAAGCACAAAGCCACCTTGGGAGACAGTGTCTGGTATGATACCGATCATAA
>JACXUD010000350.1 GCA_014764025.1 Campylobacterota bacterium
GCTGCAGTCTCCTTGATAGAGGGTGACTTTAACGGCTTCGACTCCGCTTTCGGCTATATCTTGGATACCGTTTTGGTTATCGTCAAACCAGACGGTATCTCCCAATGATCCTACTTTAGGGTTATAGATTCCCATATCGACGGTGAGGTTAATTTCTCCTTCGGTTAGGGTAACGCCTGAAACGGTTCCGGCATGAGTGGAGGTGATTTGATAACCGGCTGGGGTATCACTGAACTTAACACAATAACTGTTTGGGGTTAGGTCTCTAAAGGTGTAGGTTCCGGCTGTATCGGTGACGGCTTCGGAAATCATAGTGGTACAAGTCGTGTCTAACAAAGTGACTTTAACACCGTATACGCCTTTTTCTGTTGGGTCTTGGATTCCGTCATGATTATCGTCAAACCAGACGGTGTCTCCGATAATGCCTGTTTTATCGTTATAGATTCCCATATCGACATCGAGGTTAATGGCTCCTTCTCCTAGGATGATGCCGGATACTTCTCCGGCATGAGGGGAACTGATATGGTAGCCTGCGGGGGTATCACTGAATTGGACGCAGTAGTTTCCGGCGGCTAGGTCTCTAAAGGTGTAGGTTCCGGCTTCATCGGTGACGGCTTCTTGGAGCATGGTGGTGCAGGTGGCATCTAGCAGGGTGACTTTAACCCCGTATACGCCCTCTTCATTACTATCTTGTATGCCGTCTCTATTATCGTCATACCAGACGGTATCGCCGATAATGCCTACTTTATCGTTATAGATTCCCATATCGATGGTTAAATCGATTTGTCCTTCACTTAGGGTAATGCCTGATACTTCTCCGTTATGAGGGGAACTGATATGGTAGCCTGCGGGGAGGTCACTGAATTGGACGCAGTAATCACCCGCTACCAAATCTCTAAAGGTGTAGGTTCCTTCTTCGTCGGTTACGCTTTCAGAGAGCATGGTGGTACAGGTGCTATCCAATAAAGTGACTTTAACGCCGTAAACGCCCTCTTCACTGATATCTTGGATGCCGTCTCTATTATCGTCAAACCAGACGGTATCGCCGATAATGCCTGTTTTATCGTTATAGATTCCCATATCGTAGGTGAGGTTATTTTCGCTCTCATTTAAAGTAATACCGCCGATCTGTCCATTGCTTGGATTGACA
>JACXUD010000351.1 GCA_014764025.1 Campylobacterota bacterium
TACGACTACGCCTACAGACAACACGACATATACTTCACGGAGCTTAATGACGGTACGAAAGACCCGCGAATCACGGGAAGCGTAACTACCGGTGTACCGATTGAGGTTGGTCTCTATATCAAGAACAAAGTCGAGCCTGACATCGCGGTTGACAATCTCTTCTTGAGCGTCGATATCAATACATCACAAGCGACATATATCCGCAATACGACACAGCTCACCCCTATCAATGAGATATATCCCGAAGATATAGCCGATAGTTTTATGAGCGTAGCAGACAGTTATATTCACAACATACCCGTCGGCTCAATCGAGTCGCAAGGCTACTTCTACGGCTACTATCAGATCAACCCTAAAGTGACCTCTATCGATCTCCCTATTGACGTTACGGCAAACTTCGATATGACCATAGGTACGACGACCATCCCTTCACCGCCTATCAAACTGGGTAAAAAGATGAGTCTCTGTACCGATAACAACTTTAGATATCAACCTGCTAAAAGTATCTTTAATATGGTGCATCAGGGTTATTACGACAAAGACGCCGGAGGAACGAGAGAGTATTACAATCTCCCAACCCAAGTCGTGAATCGACCGGGTGACTTTAAGGTGATCGCACTTGATCCAAACGATCTTGACACCCTTATAAACGTCTCTACCATCGTTGCGGTTGATCTTGTTGACCTCTCTGCATTCCACGACTCGAATGCATCGTGCCAGCAGCTCTCTAGTGCTATCAGCCCGCGTATATGGATACCGTTTAACAACTCGAACACCGCATCCTTTAACACTGCCGCGATTCAAACGGCCATAGCGGAGGGAAGAACAAGCGTTAGCGATGCGACTAGCTTCTATGCCAACGCAAGACCGCATACGACCTTTAGGATCACCTTTAACACGACCAACGACGGTAACGATGACCTGGTCAAAACAGAGGTCACTACGGACGGTAAATATAAAATCCTTAACTTTACCGAACTGGTACAGACCATCAGGAATTGTGCTCAAGATGTTGACGGCAATCCAAACAACACCGACACGGTAGCCTCATCATGCGGTAATGCGGGCAATACGGGTATCACGATAGACCAGCTCTCTACCTGTATGGAGTGCGTCTATGGCTATAACACCAAGTTCATCTGTTCGCG
>JACXUD010000352.1 GCA_014764025.1 Campylobacterota bacterium
CTGTTCTACGGAACATCTTTAAAAAGCTTGCCTTTCATTCATCTGCAAATCAAACAATTTCGTTCTTAAGTTTTGTTATTAAATCATCCATCACACTCCCCCAATCATGCGCTTTTCTTTGGCGGATAAGGGTCAGGCTCTCATACCATGCGCTCTTCTCGTCGTGCAGGCTCCAGCGCCAGTCGGGGTGGAATTTAAGAAGCCCGAACCCCTTTTTGCCAAGTGCGCCCGCAAGGTGCAAAAAAGAGGTGTCGATGCTAAAGACGGCGTCCATCGCTTCGATCAAAAGAGCCGTGTCGTAGAAATCCTTGATGTGCACTCCAAGATTGGGGATGGCATGTGAATCTAGCAGCGTATCTTCCGCCGGCGTGCGTTCATACTGCAGGCAGTAAAAATCGAAATCTTCGCGAAGCGGTGTTATCTTCTCTAAAATCATAGTGAGTTCAATAGAGCGGTTTTTGACCGCATCTTTTCCCTGCGAACCTTTGTAGTTAAATCCTATCTTCGGTTTTGCGCCGTTGATGCCAAGACGCTTTTTAAGCTCTGCCGCATCATCCGCATCCACGCTCAAGTATCCCTTGCCAAAAGGGACGCTCTCGTAGGTCGTGCCAAAGAGGTAGGCGGCCTCGGCAAGCGGGCAGTTAAAATCAAATGTGATGTCGCTACCCGGCAAGATGAACTCTACCTCTGGGTAAGCTCGAGCAAAGAGCTTGATGAGCGATTCGGGCACATAGCTTATCACCCGTGCCCCTTCGGCCAAAAACATCGGATAGTAGCGCGCAAAGTTGATGGTGTCGCCAAAGCCCTGCTCATGGCTGATGTAGAGCGTTTTGCCTTTGATGGAGTCGTTTGGGGTGAGCAGGGTTGGCGGGTATGCCACGCCGCCTGCTCCATTGCCTCGGATGCGCTCGTCATAGCGTGTGCGGTAGAGATCGAAACCATCGTAATATTCGCGCTTTAAAAGCAGCAGATGCGAATAGTTATAGACGGCTTGAATGTAGTTTGGGTCAACTTTGTTAGCCGCCAAAAAACACTCTGCCGCCTCGTCTAGCAGGTTTTGCGCAAAAAAGCAGACCCCAAGGTTGGTGTAGGCAACGGCGTTTGTCGGCTCGTGCTCGATCACCTCTAAATAGAGCTTTTGCGCAAGT
>JACXUD010000353.1 GCA_014764025.1 Campylobacterota bacterium
ATGAAAGAAAAGCCATTTCACATGCCAAACCAAACTTTTAGCCAACTTTTCTTACAATTTCCCAATATTTTTGAAGGAATTCACATGCTATTTTCTGCTCCACTCAAATCAAATTCTAAAAAAGTGATGCTCCTAGGCTCGGGCGAACTTGGCCGCGAAGTGGTCATCGAAGCGCAACGCCTCGGCCTTGAAGTGATCGCAGTCGATCGTTACGAGGGCGCACCCGCTCACCACGTCGCACACCGCAGCCATGTCGTGAACATGCAAAACAGAGACGCTCTTTTAGAGATAATCCGTCAAGAGAAGCCCGACTTCATCCTTCCTGAGATCGAAGCGATCAGCATCGAAGCACTCTTTGCGGCGGAAAAAGAGGGATATAACGTCATCCCGAATGCCGAAGCGGTCAACAAGACGATGAACCGCAAGAACATCCGCCAGTTCGCCGCGGAAGAGCTGGGATTAAAAACAGGACCGTATGAGTTCGTCAAAACGCTTGAAGAGCTTAAAGCCGCAGCCTCTCGCATGGGATTTCCGTGTGTTATCAAGCCTGTTATGAGCTCTTCGGGGCACGGTCAAAGCGTAGCTAGAAAACCTGAAGATATCGAGCGATCGTGGGAGATGGCGAAAGAGGCACGCGGCGATGCAAGCGAACTTATCGTCGAGGCCTTCATCGACTTTGATTACGAAATCGCACTTCTAACTGCTCGAAACGGCAAAGAGACGGTATTCTGCGAGCCTATCGGCCATGAGCAGCGAGACGGCGACTATGTATTTAGCTGGCAGCCGATGGCGATGAGCGAAGTTGCGAAAGCAAAAGCTCAAGAGATCGCCAAGAAGATCACTGACGGCCTGGGCGGTCAGGGGCTCTTTGGGGTAGAGCTCTTTGTCAAAGGTGACGAGGTCTATTTCTCGGAGGTCTCTCCTCGCCCGCACGATACGGGGATGGTAACGCTTATCACTCAAAGCCAAAGCGAATTCGCACTGCATATCCGCGCGGTGCTCGGATTGCCGCTTGGCTTTACATTCTACGGTGAGGGTGCCAGTGCGGCATACAAAACAGAGGCGCACAACTATGCACCGGTCGTGGACGTTGACGACTCTCTCTTTAGCGCCAACTCATTCGTGCGTATCTTCGGAAAACC
>JACXUD010000354.1 GCA_014764025.1 Campylobacterota bacterium
ACCAGTATCGAGATTCTCGCGATGAAGAGCGAGAAGAGCAACCACCTCTCTAAAATAGAGGCGGCGGCGAAGAACATCGTCAATATCTATGACGATTTGAGCTACCTTGTAAAGAAGGATCAGATCGAGTACCCGAAGGTTCCGGTGAAGCTTGATCTCTTCATCCAAAGCCGCATCGACTTCTTTGCCGATGTCGCTTCACATGCCAAAGTGAGCTTCGAGTATATTTCACATGCCAAGGAGTCATACATCTATTTTAACGAGACGAAGCTGCAGCGCGTGATAGACAACAATATCACCAATGCCATCAAATACACCATTCCAAAGGAGCAGGTCGATATAGGATTGGAAGTAGTCGGCTCATATTTAGAGTTTTCCATAGGCAGCCGATCAAAAGAGATTAAGCATAAAGAGAAGATTTTTGAGGCATATTACAGAGAAGAGAACTCGCAAGAGGGGTTTGGGATCGGGCTCAAGCTCGTTCAAGCCATCTGTGAAGAGGAGGGTGTGGAGATTGCACTCTCAAGCCAAGATGGGTATAATCGTTTTAGCTACAAGTTTAAAGTGATGGGGGCGTGATGAAGATACTGCTGCTTGAAGATGAAGTTATGCTTAATGAGTCGATAGAGGAGTATCTTCAAGAGTGCGGCCACCGAGTCGAGGCATTTTTGGACGGGATGGAGGCGTATGAGGCGATACTCGCCAACTCCTATGATCTGCTGATCCTCGACATTGACGTACCGAGTCTTGACGGCCTTTCGCTTCTAGAGAAGGTGCATCAAGCCAAGATAATCTTGCCGACCATCTATATTAGCGCACTCGTAGATATAGAAGATATCTCCAAAGCCTATAATCTTGGATGCTACGACTACCTTAAAAAACCGTTTCATCTTAAAGAGCTCTCGCTGCGGCTTGATAGGATCGTCATATCCAGCGATGTGCCGCGCGTGCATCTGCGGCTCTCTAAAAACTACAGTTACGATCAGGAACACTCCACCCTTTTGCTTAACGGCACGCCGCAGGTATTGACCAAAAGACAGTCGCAGATCATCGACCTATTGTCGCGAAATCGTGGCAGGGTGGTTGATTTTGAGCAGTTCCAAATATATGTGTGGGATGAGCAGATCGTCGATAACGCGAC
>JACXUD010000355.1 GCA_014764025.1 Campylobacterota bacterium
AACTGGCTTGGTTCAAAGATGATGGAGCTGAGTATTGAGCGCTCAAAGGCGAGGTTATAGAGGTTCTCTTGCATCAATCAACCTTTTTTGCCATTTTTTCGACTTCATCGACAAACTTATCGACCAAATCCTTCTCGTCAAGGTTGGCGACCACTTCGCCTTTGACCATCACAAGCCCTTTGCCTTTGCCGTACGCTATGGCCACATCGGCATGTTTTGCCTCGCCGATAGCATTGACCACACACCCCATCACCGATACATCAAGCGGCACTTTAATATGTGAAGTGCGCTTTTCGATCTCGGCAACGGCACTGACTAGATCCGCTTCGATGCGCCCGCATGTAGGGCAAGAGATAATATTAAGCCCGTCTTTTGCCGCGCCGCTGTCTTTAAGGATCGCGCGTCCGACTTTTATCTCCTCCTCTAGTTCGCCCGTGATGCTCACGCGAAGCGTATCGCCGATGCCGTCAAGAAGCAGAGCGCCAAGCCCGATTGAGCTTTTAACGGTTGCATGAAAGAGTGTTCCCGCCTCGGTCACACCAAGATGAAACGGGTAGTTGTTTTTTGGACGAAGCAGGCGATAGGCATCGACGGTTCTCTGAACGTCACTTGCTTTGAGCGAGATTTTGATATCGCTAAAGCCGAGGTCTTCAAGAAACTTGATGTTGTACTCGGCAGAGGCGACCATTCCTTGGGATGTTTGACCGTAACGCTCTTCAAACTCCTTCTCTAGGCTTCCGGCGTTTACCCCGATGCGTATAGGCAAGCTTCGCTCCTGACAAGCCTTTACGACCTCTTTGACTCTCTCTTTGCTTCCGATATTTCCCGGATTGATGCGAATACAATCAACCGTCTCTGCAGCAATGAGGGCTAACTTATGATTGAAGTGAATATCTGCGACAAGCGGCAGACTAATCTGCTCTTTGATGCTTTTAAGCGCAAGGGCATCTTCCATACTCGGCACGGCCACACGGACGATATCGCACCCCGCGAAGTGAAGACGGTTTATCTGCTCTACGGTTGCAGCCACATCGGCAGTCTGAGAATAGGTCATGGACTGCACGCTGATGGGTGCATCGCCGCCGACGGCTACGTTTCCGACATATATTTTTTTAGTTGGGTATCTCTTTATCATGAAG